>NZ_JABUZD010000082.1:0-35514 GCF_014897875.1 Halomonas sp. 3A7M | reverse complement strand
TTCAGGTTCTGTTGGCTCTTCAGGCTCTGTTGGTACTTCGGGGGCTTCTGGCTCGCTCTCGAGCTGCGTAATATAACGACTCAGTAGCGACTCAACATCATCTACGCTGGAGCCATCGCCGAGTAAAGGAGCTAATACACGTGCTGATTGCTGTTCAATGCTTTCGCTGCTGTTCATAAATGCTGTGACAAGCTCCTCACGAGGCAGCCCATCCGCCAGCAGCGCTGACCAGTACACTAAGCCTTCAGGGTCAGGCTCACGGTTCAAAACACTGTTGTAGAGTTGAGTTAGCCAAGTGGTATCGTTCAAGTTAGAAACGGTGGCTTCGAACTCATTAGACGCTTGAAAACTATTGGAAATCTCTTCTAATGCTAAGCCGTTGCGGTACTCATTGACCCAGTACTTGAGGCCTGAAGGATCGGCCGTACGTAATAGGTGAACACTATAGAGCGTAATAATAGTCTGGATTTGCAGCTGAAATTCATTGCTGGCCACCATTGAGTTAATAGTGGTTGCAACATCGGCAGTCCCGCTATCCAGGGCGGCAGTCCAATAATTAGCGCCAGCCTCATCCGGCTCACGCAACAAAATATCGTGATATAACGTAGAAACAAGCTCAAAATTGGTCATTTAACCAGCCCTTACAGAATGAATAGAAGGGGTGAATTTATTACTGAGTCATAGCAATTAAATTACTTAAATGTTTTATTTTTATGATACTTAGGGGCTAAGCGACTTATAGCAACGTGAAAAAACTTTTTCTTTAAAGCGTCATGTATTTGCAATGGCTAGCTGCGTAATCTCATGGTTGCCTATTTTCTCCATCGATTAAAAAAGGGAAACGCCATGAGTAACTTCCAACTTCAACTCCTGCACGCAGCCGATATGGAGGGGGGAGGGGGAGACCTGCTTAATGCACCCAATTTCATCTCTATCGTGGATCACTTAGAAGACCAATACGCTAACTCGTTGTTTGTTAGCTCGGGAGATTTAGTGTTGCCTGGGCCATACTTGAACGCTGCCGCTGATTCAAGCCTGCAGGCAGCCTTCCAAGCAGCAGTTGAAGAGATTTATGGGTTGGAAGCTGGCTCCATGAGCGGTATTACGGCCGCTTCTGGGCGCGTTGAGACTCTATTGATGGATCTGGTCGACGCGGCGGCCGTGACATTGGGTAACCATGAGTTTGATTTGGGTACCGGGCTGATCGAAGCAATGATTGCGTCGGTCGTGAACGGCGGTACTACGGCAGACGTTGAGTGGCTAGGTTCGCAGTTTCCTTATTTGTCCGCCAACCTGGATTTCTCAGGCGATTCCGCTCTAAGCGGCTTAGCGACCGAAGAAATATTAAGCCAAGACGCCTTCCAAGCCACCTTGGAGGAACTGTTGGCAGGCGCTAATAAGCCTAAGCTAGCTCCGGCGGTCATTGCTGAGCGTGGCGGAGAGAAAATCGGCATTATTGGCGTGACTACCCAAATTCTGGAGAGCATCTCTTCACCTGGCGATGTCAATGTGCTGACCGGTGGCAGCAATGACATGCAAGCCCTGGCCGAGCTTATTCAGCCCGTCATTGATGACCTTGAGGCGCAGGGCATCAATAAAATCATCCTCAGCTCGCACCTTCAGCAAATTCAGTTTGAAGAAGAGTTGGCGACACTGCTGGACGGCGTCGATATCGTCATTGCCGGTGGTTCTAATAGTCTTCTGGCAGATCAAGAAGACCAGGATCGTGGCTTATTCCCAGGGGCAGGCGAGCCCTATGACACTTACCCCATCGTTACTCAAGATGCTGCAGGTAACGATGTAGTCGTCGTTAATACCGACGGGGGCTGGCGCTATGTTGCCGAACTGGTGGTAGAGTTTGACGAACAGGGACGTGTGATTGCTGACGCCATCGATGAAAACTCTTCTGGTATTTACGCCTCTACCGATGAGCAGGTAGAAGCGCTGTGGGGAGACCTGGTAAGCGCCTTCGCCGAAGGCACTAAAGGTAATATTGCTAATGATTTAGTCGGCTCGGTGGGTGAGTTTGTTGCTGAGCAAGACGGCAATATCCTTGGTTTGACCGATGTATACCTGGTCGGTGAGCGGGCAGCGGTGCGCACCGAAGAAACCAATTTGGGTAACCTAACCGCGGATGCCAACCTCTGGTATGCCAAGCAGCTTGACGAAGATGTCGTAGTATCGTTCAAAAACGGCGGTGGTATCCGTGAACCGATTGGTAATGTCGTCGTAGAAGGAAGCGACAGTGAGCCAAGCTACCAAGCCCCAGGTGCCAATTCCGCCATTGGTAAACCAGAGGGCGGCGTATCTCAGCTGGATGCAGCGTCATCACTTCGGTTCAACAACGACCTAGCCATAATCACTATCACACGCAGCAAACTGCTGGAGGTTCTGGAGCATGCGGTTGCTGCATCGGCACCGGGGGTCACCGCAGGTCAGTTTGCCCAGGTGGGCGGTATTCAGTACAGCTATGATCTTAGCCAGCCCGCTGGCGAGCGCATCCAAAATGCGGTCATTGTTAATGACGATGGCAGTACCAACGATGTACTCGCCGCCAGTGGCCGCCTGGTAGGTAGTGCTGAAGAGGCTGTCAAAGTCGTCACGCTAGGCTTTTTGGCCGATGGCGGCGACGGCTATCCACTAGGTGAAGACAGCTACCAAGACCGGGTAGATCTTATGAGTGCCTTCGAGGATGACGGCCTCTTTGACTTCGCCGAAAAAGGCACAGAGCAGGATGCCTTCGCTGAATACATGGCCAGCATGTTCAGCGAAACGCCGTTTAGTGAACAAGAAACTCCTGCTAGCGAAGATCTACGAATCCAAAACCTTGGTGAGCGCAGCGATGCTGTCTTTGATGCCCCTGTCGATCCGCTGCTACGCCTTTACGATGCCGCTTTTGACCGCACAGCGGATGGCAAAGGGTTAGGCTATTGGCTTGACGTGAGTGAGTCGGCCAATCTGAATGATATTGCTGATAGCTTTGTGGGATCAGAGGAGTTTGCAAGGCAATACGGTAGTATAGAAAACGATGCCTATATTGAACTAATGTATGAAAATGTACTCGAAAGGGCTTCAGATGCGGCAGGTCAAGCATATTGGCTTGATAAGCTAGATAATGGAGCTGAGCGTGGTGCTGTTATGGTTGGTTTCACAGAGTCAGCAGAGAGCGTGATGCTGTTTGGCTAGTGAAGAAACCTAATTCTATTGGGTAAGCACGTTATTTATCTCACTCAACACCCAGTGCTTCCAGCGCCCCTACCCTAGGCAGGGGCGTTTCTGTTATGATGCCGCGATAATCCTCGCGTGACTTCTTTGATTCAACGGTGACCCTTCCATGGCAAAGCAACAGGAAGCAACGGATCTGCAGCGTGCATTAAGCGCCTGTAAGGGTTCGTTTGTATCGGTGGGCTTTTTTAGCATGTTCGTCAATTTGCTCATGCTAGTTCCCCCCATGTACATGCTCCAGGTGTATGACCGCGTGCTTACCACGCAAAGTCTCGATACGCTCATCATGCTGACGCTTGTCGTCGTCTTTCTTTTTATGGTGATGGGTGGGCTTGAGCTAGTTCGGTCAAGAATGCTGGTTAGGATAGGGAACCGATTAGATACTACGATTAATCAGCGCCTCTATGGTGCCATGTTTCGCCGTAGTTTAGTTGCACCAGGGGCTCAAAGTGCTCAGCCGCTAAATGACTTGACCAGCTTACGACAGTTTCTAACTGGGAATGGATTGTTTGCCTTTTTTGACGCCCCTTGGGTGCCCGTTTATTTAGGTATTCTGTTTATTTTTCACCCTTGGTTAGGGGTGTTTGCTACCTGTGCGGGCATTATTCTATTTGCGCTTGCGGTTGCTAATGAAAAATCTACTAAGACCTTACTTGCCGAAGCCAATAGCGAGCAAATTCAAGCACAAAACCTAGCCAACTCTAACCTGAGAAATGCTGAAGTACTGCATGCTATGGGCATGCTGCCCGGCATTATGGGACGCTGGTCAAAGCGCCACCATGAATTCCTTGCTAAACAGTCACAAGCGAGTGACCGTGCAGGCGCTTTGACCAATACGTCTAAAGTAATGCGTTTGCTCTTTCAGTCATTAATTCTTGGTCTAGGTGCGCTTTTAGTGCTCCAAGGGGAGATGACTCCCGGCATGATGATTGCCGGGTCTATTCTAATGGGACGTGCGCTGGCACCTATTGATCAAATGATCGGTGGCTGGAAAGGCTTTGTAGCCGCGCGTGGCTCGTACAGCCGATTAAACGAGCTACTGACGCAGATACCTGACGAGCAGCGTCATATGTCTCTGCCAGCGCCGAAAGGCATTATCGATGTGGAGAACGTAGCGGCTGCTCCTCCCGGTGCACGTATGGCTACCATCCGGGGTATTAACTTTAGCGTCGCTAAAGGCGAGCATGTTGGCATTATTGGCCCAAGTGCGGCAGGTAAATCAACGCTTGCCCGCGTACTGTTGGGGATATGGCCAACGCAGATTGGAGACGTACGACTTGATGGTGGTGCGATTAGCCAATACAACCGTGACGAACTGGGCCCCCACATTGGTTATTTGCCACAAGATATCGAACTCTTTGATGGCACCATCAGTGAAAATATTGCCCGTTTTGGGGAGATTAATGCTGAAAAAGTGGTTGCTGCGGCCCAAAAAGCGGGTGTTCATGAAATGGTGTTAGAGCTTTCTAATGGCTACGACACCGTTATTGGCTCTAACAGTGGAGCGCTATCCGGAGGTCAGCGCCAGCGTCTCGGGTTGGCCCGTGCCTTGTATGGTAATCCCGTACTCGTGGTGCTAGACGAACCTAATGCCAACTTAGACGATGCTGGTGAACGAGCGTTAGGCCAATCAATCGCTCAATTAAAAGCAGAAGGCACAACGCTGTTTGTGATAAGTCATCGAACCAGCGTGTTGAAAAACATGGATAAACTATTGGTAATGAAGGAAGGCCAAGTAAGCATGTTTGGACCTAGAGACCAAGTGCTTGCCCAGTTTGCTAAAAAATCGCGCCCCCAGGTTAGCCAACAAAACGCCACTCGCCTTTCTGCTATTGCAGGCGGTCGTGGAAATGGCAGCGAGGAGACGACATGAGCCAGCAGAAAGGCAAGGTTCCAGCCAATAGGGAAATTGATGTAACGCCCCAAGGTCCGGTTACTCTAGATGGCGAGGCCCAAGAGGCATTGCCAACGAGTGATAAAGGTTATCGAAAACTCGGTTACGCAATTTTAAGCATAGCGCTTGGCGGCTTCGTATTGTGGTCTGTGACAGCATCGCTGGCAGTCGCCGTGGTCGCCCCTGGTAATGTTTCCATGGAATCGTTTAAGCGCACCGTTCAACACCTTGAAGGCGGTATTGTACGAGAATTATTGGTGCAAGATGGAGACAAGGTAGAGGCGGGGCAGCCACTGGTTATCTTGAGCGACACCCAAGTACGCTCTCAGTTAGAAATTGCCCAGTCACAATACTATATAAACCGTGCCATGGAGGTGCGCTTGCTGGCCGAGCAGCAGGGCGCCGAAACGCTCGAAATGCCTGAAGAGCTTCAGTCGGTCAACGATGACCGAGCTAAACAGGTAACGGCTGTTCAGCAAAGTCTGTTCCATGCCCGCCGTCAATCGTTACAAGGCACTCTGGATGCCATGGATCAGCAGATTATCCAGATGCAAGAGCAGATCGATGGTCTAGAATCACGGATCAGTGTCAATAACCAGCGTATTAATTCGCTGCGCTCTGAAGCGGAAGACTTCCGCTCGCTATATCGTGAAGGGCTAGGCGACAATCAGCGCCTGCGTGAGCTTGAACGGCAAATACTGCAATACCAGGGTGATAATGCCGAGTTTCAATCGAACATTGCCCAGCTCCGGTCGCAAATTAGCGAAAACCGCATGCAAAAAGAGACAACGCTGCAAGAGTTTCAAGCTGAAGTAGGTGAGCAGTTGCGCGATGCCCAAGCACAAATCGCAGAGGCAGAAGAGCGTATAACCTCGCTGACCGACCAGGTGAACCGAACCGTTATTGCGGCTCCCGTATCAGGTACTGTTGTTGGTCGCCAAGTGCATACAGTAGGCGCAGTTGTTCGCCCTGGTGACCCCATTATGGAAGTCGTGCCTTCGAACGACGGTTTCGTGGTAGAAGCTCGTGTGCCCACAAGGGATATAGATAGTCTTTTTATAGGGCAGCTTGCTGAAATTCGTTTCTCCGCTTTCAATCAACGGTTAACCAATATTATTGATGGCGAAATCATTCATATCAGCGCGGACAGCTTTGAAGACGAGGCCACCGGTCAGCGTTATTACAAAACGCGCATTCGGGTAAGCGACGAAGGCAAAAAAGACATGACAGAGCAAATGCACCTGCTTTCAGGTATGCCAGCGGAAGTCATGATTCGAACCGGTGAGCGCACTTTTGCCAGTTACATTGCCAAGCCTGTTACCGACATGTTAGCTCGCGCTATCCGGGAGGATTAATGACACGGACGCCACGTTTTGCCCTCAGTGCGCTCGCAATTGCTGTCACACTGATAAGTCAGTCGGCACTGGCACAGAATGATGTGCCTGCTGGTCAGCAAGCCCTTACTGAATTAGAGGCGCTTGCTAATAGTGAGTCGACGTCTCAAACGTTGCCCTCGTTGCCTGATCTGTTTTCCAGGGCTTTACGCCATGACGCGGATCTCTCGCGCCAGCGGTATGAGCTTGATGCCACCCGTGAAGAAGTCCCCATGGCGCGTTCGCAGCTATTGCCGCAGGTTAGCGCATCGGGCGGGTACTTGTGGCAGGATTCAACAAATACTCAAACGGTTGATGAAATAGACCAGTTCGGAAATACAGCACGCCCTGCTGAAATTGATGAAACCTACTATCAAATTCAGCTACAGCAACCGCTTTTTAGCTTGGAGCGCTGGCGAAAGATGGATGTTGCCAACGCCCAAGTAAGCTCTGCTGAACTTCAATTGGCTGTGGTTGAACAAGAGCTAGCATTACAAGTTAGTGAGGCCTATATAAAAGCTTATTTAGCGTCGCAGCGATTAGGTTTGTTAGAGTCTCAGCAAGACTCCCTTGAACTGCAGGTACGCCAAGCAAGTCGGGCGTTTGATTTAGGCATTGGTAATCGTGTTGACCTACTCGAAGCTCAATCGAGATACGATCAAGCAGTATCTGATGCCGTTGAGGCTGAAAATGAGTTGGACAACGCGCTTAGCGAACTGGAACGCCTAACTGGTGTAATGCCAAGGTTTCAAAGCTCGGCTCCTGGTGAGCTGACCAATGTTACCCTTAACGGTGATATTGGTGATGCTGACGAATGGATTTCACGCACCGATCAAAACCTAAACGTCCTGTTGGCTAAACAAGAGCAGCAAATCACGCAAGCGGATGCAGGCGTCAGACGTTCTGGTTACTACCCTGAGCTAAACTTAAATCTTAGTTATTCAGATCGTGTTAGCGACGACTCTGTACGGGAGAGTGAAGACTACCGGGCAACAGTTGAGGTTAGCGTGCCCATATATCGGGGCGGCTATACCAATGCTAGCGTCCGTCAAGGTGAAAAGCGTATAGAAGCAGGGTTAGCAGCCGTCGATAACGAACGCAACCTCGCCATCCAGGAGGTACGTCAGCGTATCAGAGCACTAAATGGAGGTGAACGCCGTCTTGAGGCGCTAAATCAAGCCATTTCCTCAAGTCAGTTGTTTTTAGAAGCTGCCGAGAAGGGCGAGCAACTGGGGCTGAGAGATCTAGTGGATGTGCTTGACGCAAGAGCAAGCCTCTATGACCAGCGTATTCAGTATGTAGATACCGTCGGTAGCTATGCACTGGATATGCTAGCACTCAACTCTTCAGTGGGTAGTTTAGAGAGCGACGACCTCGACCGCATTATGTCGTTACTGGCCTCGTTGTCCACGTCATCGCAGGTAGCGCGGTAGTCAGCAACTATGGCCGTTATTAAAACAAGCCAGGGTAGTGAATGGTTGCGGCGCGCTATGCGCTGCTTTGACGCGGGTATCGCCACGTTAGTGGCATTGGTTGCCCTTTGGTTAATGTCGGATATCGATTCCGATGGCAATGATTATCTTTTTTTAATACTTATTGGCAGTCTATTACTGCCAGCAGTAGGTGAGCTAATTGGGCTCTACCAACCATGGCGGGGCCGCAGTCTTTACACCATGCTCGGCATTTATCTCGCCACATGGATTGCTACTATAGGCCTGCTCAGCCTATTGCTTGTCGCTATTCAGGGCACACAGAGTTTTTCCCGGTTATGGATGGGCGTTTCCGCACTATCAGTTTTGGCAGTGGGCAGTGTAATGCGTACCTTGTTGTATGGGTATTTAAGACACCTACGTGCAAAAGGGCACAATTTAAAGCGCGTGCTGCTAATCGGTAAAAAAGATAATATCGTGCTATTAGAAAGAAAAATCGTAGAAATGCCCCATGCTGGTTATGTAGTAGTAGGGCATTACGTGGATGAGGGCGATGCAACATTTTTTCACAGAATAGCTGTTTTCGCGAAAGAGAATATATTTCAACGTGGTTTTGACGAAATATGGCTAGGTTATCCTTTGATTCAAGGTAATCGTGTTCGCCACTTAATGCGTTTACTTGCCGGTATTCCATCCAGTATTCGCTTTTTCCCCGACCTACCTGATATACGGTTTCTGAATCATCGTATTGCGCAAGTGGCAGGTCTTTACTCATTAGAGCTCAATTATACGCCTCTCAATGGCCCCATGCGTTTAATTAAAGCTTTGGAAGATCGTGTGCTGGGCCTAGTGCTTTTTGTAATCTTTCTTCCTGTAATGTTAGTTGTGGCTGTCGCGGTCAAGTGGAGTATGGGTGGCCCAGTGCTTTTTAAACAAGAGCGTCATGGTTTGGATGGTAAGCGTTTCAGAATCTACAAGTTTAGAACAATGCTTTTGCACGATGGTAGCCAAACAAAACAGGCATTATATCGTGATGAGCGGATAACCCCGTTAGGGCGTTTTCTGCGGCGTACTAGCCTGGATGAATTGCCTCAGCTTTATAATGTTCTTCAAGGTCGCATGTCACTGGTGGGCCCCAGGCCCCATGCAATGGACCACAACGATCATTACAAAGATCATATTGATATCTACATGCAAAGGCACCGCGTAAAACCTGGAATGACAGGTTGGGCGCAAGTCAATGGTTTACGAGGAATAACTGACGATGTAAAGCTTATGGAGAAGCGTGTAGAGTACGACCTATATTATATTGAACGATGGTCTTTAGGATTTGACTTGAAAATATTAACGATGACCTTGACTAAAGGTTTTGTTAATGGTCAGCCTTAAAAAAGTACGCTTATGGCTAGTAATGAGTGCTCTGCTTAAAAAATTGAAGCGGATTAGTGTTTAACGGTATGTGCGAAAATACTAAATGAAGTTTTTTAAGTTTGGATGCTGATAGCTACTAAGTTACTTGTCTCAAGGAGAATTTATGATTTTACCCGTAATTTTATCAGGGGGGGCAGGTTCGCGCCTATGGCCAGTATCTCGTGAGCATTACCCTAAGCAGTTTCTGAACCTACATAAAGATGATGTTAGTTTGCTGCAAGAAGCGGCACTTCGTCTGAAAGGTGTCGCCAATGCAGGCGACCCCATTATTGTATGTAACGAAGAACACCGCTTTTTAGTTGCCGAACAAATGCAGCAGGTCGGCTTTAAAGGCAGCCAAATTATACTAGAGCCTTGTGGTCGGAACACAGCGCCTGCTTTAGCAATTGCCGCGTTGGCCGCAATTGAAGTAAATGTAGAAGCCGAATTGTTGGTAATGCCAGCTGATCACGTGATCAAAGATGTAACAGCATTCTCTGATGCAGTAGAAAAGGGCCATACACTGAGCCAGCAAGGTAAGCTCGTGACGTTTGGTATTACGCCAGCTTCGCCGCATACAGGTTATGGCTACATAAAGCGTGGTTCAGCACTGAGTGAAGGATTTGTCGTTGAAGCGTTTGTCGAAAAGCCGGATTTAGCCGCGGCTGAAAGCTACTTAAAAACCGGTGAGTACCTCTGGAATAGTGGAATATTTCTATTTAAAGCTAGCAGCTACTTAGAAGCATTAAAGCAGTATGCGCCTGATATCTTAACCTCTTGCCAAGCCGCCTACCAAGCGCGTACAGAAGATATGGACTTTTTGCGCATTGAAGAGGCAGCGTTTGCCCAATGCAGAAATGAGTCCATAGATTATGCGGTGATGGAGCACACCAAACAGGCGGCCGTTGTGCCTATGTCTCCTGGCTGGAGTGACATAGGCGCTTGGGACGCGCTGCATGAACTGCGTTCTATCGAGGACAAACAGAGCGGCAACGTCGTGCATGGCGATGTAATGCTTCATGAAACCCAGAACAGCTTAGTTTATAGCGATTCACGTTTAGTGGCAGCTGTTGGCGTTAAAGATCTGATCATTGTCGAAACCGACGATGCAGTGTTAGTAGCTGACCGGCATCAGGCTCAGGACACCAAGCTAATAGTCAACGCCCTTAAAGCGGCGGGTCGCAAAGAGTTTCAGTCGCATCAACAGGTTTATCGACCCTGGGGGCATTACCGTACTATGGTATTAACGGATAGCTTTCAGGTGAAAGAAATAGTCGTTAATCCAGGCGGCAAACTTTCTTTGCAAATGCATCACCATCGCGCTGAGCACTGGGTGGTTGTGCAAGGCACCGCGCAGGTTACTCAAGGGGAAGGCCATGGCGATATATCGAAGTTGCGTAGTTTTCTGCTGTCGGAAGATGAATCAACGTACATACCGTTAGGTACCGTACACCGCCTTGAAAATCCAGGTGTGATACCTCTCAAGCTAATTGAGGTTCAGACCGGCTCCTACCTTGGGGAGGACGACATCGTCCGCTATAACGATAAGTACGGACGGGAGTAAGCGTGGGCAAAAATAGGAGCACAATGCTGTAATGAAAGTCGCCATTGTCCATGACTGGTTGACCACCTGGGCTGGTGCCGAAAAAGCGCTGGCCGAGTTGCTCAACTGTTTCCCTCAAGCTGAGATATTTACTACCGTCAATTTTCTTGAGCAGGGCGCTAATCCCGCTCTTGAGCGTCATGTTATCCACACCAGTTTTATTCAGCGATTACCCTTTGCCAAAAAGCGCTACAGGCAATATTTGCCACTCATGCCGTTAGCGGTAGAGCAGTTCGACCTCAAAGGGTTCGACCTGATTTTATCCAGCAGCCATGCGGTGGCAAAGGGGGTTATTTCTGACCCCAATGCCGTTCATATCTGTTACTGCTACAGCCCCATGCGTTACGCCTGGGACATGCAGCACCAATACTTACGTCAGTCAGGAAAAGAGAAAGGTGTTATGAGCTGGCTGATGCGCTGGCAACTGCATCGACTTCGCCAATGGGATTATATAAGCGCCCAGCGCGTTGATCACTTTGTCGCCATTTCGAATTATATAAAGCGGCGCATTGAAACCTGCTATCGCCGCGAAGCTGAAGTGATTTATCCACCGGTAGATGTGGATAAGTTTTGCTATGACCGTCCCAGAGAAAGTTTTTACCTAACCGCCTCGCGAATGGTGCCCTATAAGCGTATCGACTTGGTCATAGAAGCTTTCAATAAAACCCCAGAAAGGCAGCTCATTGTCATCGGCGATGGGCCGGATTATGCCAAGCTTGCATCACTAGCAGGCCCGAATGTAACGCTTATGGGTTACCAACCTGACAACGTTTTAGTCGACCATCTAGAGCGCACCCAAGCGTTTATATTCATGGCAGAAGAAGATTTTGGTATTTTGCCGGTAGAGGCTCAGGCCGCAGGTGCTCCTGTCATTGGCTATGGTGTCGGTGGTTTAACTGAAACAACGCTGGATAACGTCTCAGGCCTATGGGTTGAAGAACAGAGTAGTCAGGCACTGATGGAGAGAATCCAACAATTTGAAGCATGTAAGCGCGAAGATGAAGCAGCGTTTTCGCCTAAAGTGTGCAGGAAAAATGCAGAGCGGTTTGCCACTGCTAATTTCACTCAAGCAGTCAAGTCACTGGTAAATAGACACCTTGCCCGCTAGCTGGTTTCCGTTAAAGCTTGATAAAACTGCTGACAATTCATCATCGGCTGATTGCCTAGCCAGCCGATGATCTGTTGCGTATAGTCTTGCCGCGCCTCATCGACTAAGTGGAAATTAGTATCAAAAAAATCGTTGGCAGCACGCATTGCTTCCCTTGGCCTACCTAACCAAAAGAGCCCCTGAGAAGTAGCCCTATGGGGCAACGTTTCATAAAAGTGCGCCTCGGTTAGAGAATCAACATAGCTACGCTGAAACAGCAGTGGTGGCGGCATAAACACTGGGCATGCCCCTTGTGTGAGTAGCTCATCACGGAATTGACGCAGCCGCCCCCAATCGAAACTCCCTTCACGTAACGCTTTACCATACGTTTCATCGGGTAAAGCGTTCAAAAAGTTCCAATGTCGCTCTTCGCGTAACGCTCGCTCCGTCAGTATTTGATCGCCATGTTTATCCAGACGTTGAGCGCCATAATCACCGCTTACCGTAAACCCTTCAGGAAGCCCACGATAACCCTCTAAAATTCGCGTATAGGAAGTTTTGGCAAACACCTCAATAGCGCGCTTTAAAGGGAGTTGAAAAAAAGTATCAGGGTGGCTATTGGCCCAATGTATTAGCGAGCTTGAAACCGCTTCCTCCCGGTTATAAAGAGGGTATTCAAGTGGTAAAAGCACCAGATCCCCAGGCCGCACAATATTTTTAGCGGTGCTCAAGATAACCGGCAAAGAAATACCAGCATTCACACCAAGATTAACCGCAGGGCGGTTATAAGTTTCTTCGAGGAGGGCGCTGTTAATACCAAACATCGCTCCCGAACCGGCAAGCACGATTATTTTAGGAGAAGGTAACGTGCCAGCGATTGTCTGTTTATAGCTGATTGCCCCATTAATCCACTCATTGTTAGGGTGTGGCCGTCCTAATTGCCCGGCCCAAAAAATGACCCATAGCGCGAGTACAGCAAAACCGCCAGCGGCCACTCCTTTCAGAAAACGTACCATTTAGTATCCCTTCAGAATGGCGTGCAGCTAAAAATTGAAGTAAAGAAAAGCTTGGCTAGGCAAGTCTATCATTGCTTTGAACACCACTAACAGCAGCCCGCCAACTAAGGCACCCTGCCAAAAATAGTGATGTGGCTGAGTTAATCGCTTTGCCCAGGTCATGCTGTTCGGCATGATTAGCACGATGAGCGTAGCCACGAGTATTAGTAGCTCAGGCGAGCGCAGGGACATAACGCCTTGGTTTAAGGCGTTAGCGAGATCGCCAAGTGCCCCCCATTGCCAAACGGCAAGGCCTGAATACAAAGACCAGGTATGCTCAAGGCCGGTTGCCCGAAACGGCACCCAAGCCAACATAACGGCCACAAAGGTAAAAGCCCAACTCGCCGCGAAGGGGAATCGAAAAACGCTGAGCCGCCGCCATACCACCATCATCGTCAATAACGCCCCGTGCAAGCCGCCCCAGACTAAAAATTGCCAGCCCGCGCCATGCCAAAGCCCGCCTAGTAGCATCGTCACCATTAACGCCAATAAATGACGCGGTAAACCATGTCGGCTGCCGCCAAGCGGAATATACAAGTAGTCACGCAAAAATTGGGAAAGCGTTATATGCCAGCGTTGCCAAAAAAGTTGGATATTGGCGGCACGATAGGGTGAAGCGAAGTTATTAGGTAGCGTTATACCAAACAGTAACGCTAGCCCGATAGCCATATCCGCATAGCCTGAGAAATCAAAATAGAGTTGTAAGCCATAAGACCAGCCCGCCATCAGTGTATCGCCCGCAACAATAGAGTCCGCTGGCGCGTTATAAAGGCGATCCACATAGGGCGCAAGATTATCAGCAATCAATAATTTCTTAGCTAGCCCTAGCGCTAACAGCAGTAAGCCACAACGAACGGCCGAAGCGCTTGGTCGCTGTAAAATTGCCAGCTGTGGTGCTAAGTCACGGTAATGAACAATAGGGCCTGCAATCAACTGCGGAAAAAAGCTAACAAACACGCCGTAAAGTGACAGCGGTCCCCGTTGAACAGCGCCTTGGCGCACATCCACTAAAAAAGCAATCTGCTGAAAGGTAAAAAAAGAAATGCCCAGAGGCAGTACCAATGGGCTAAAAGATTGAGGCGGAAGGTCGGCTAATGAAAGAAAAAAGATGGAATACTTAAACCAGCCCAGTAAGCCAAGATTAAAACCAACGCCAAGCCATAACCAAGCACGGCTTGGTCTAGCTACATAGCCAGCCAGCCAATAGTTAACGGCAATACTGCCCAGTAAAAGTGGCAGTAGCGTGATATCCCATACGCTGTAAAAGACAAAGGATGCCAGTCCCAACCAGCCAAGTAGTAAATGCTGCTTGCCAGAAAATGACAATAGCCAAAAAATTAGCCAAACAGTAGGTAAAAAAATAAATAGAAACTCAGGCGTGCTAAAGATCATGCAAAAAGACGCTCATTCAACTGCGGATTAAATGCGCAGGAGCATACCACAGCTCATGGGCTTCAAGCGCTGCCGATAGGGCGGTGTCAGGGCAATCGCACATGAAGAAAGCCTCTCATTCCAAGCCCAGTAAGTGAGCGCGATATTCATCTGAGGTGGCCGCAAGGATTCGCTTGGTCTTGAAGCTCCCCTTGCGAGGCTTGGGGTCCAGGCGAATCAGGTTGAGCGTCAACCGCTTGAGAATGGCCAGGTTATGCCCAGCGTGCGCCGTTCGTGCCCGCATCTGGTCATCGGCAAAGGTCACGTCCAGGCACCAGTGCACCTGATTCTCGATGCGCCAGTGCTGTCGAACCGCCTTGGCCAACTGGTCGGCATTCGGCACCAGACTGCTGAGGTAGTAACGGCGCTCATGTTCCGTCTTGCCTTGGCTTTCGCGTGTTGACTCGATGACGGCGAAGCAGCGCAGGTCCGGCCAGCGAGTCGGCTTCGGCAGGCAGTCCAGTGCATCGAACACGTAGCAGCGTCGTGTCTCCAGGCGGCCATGCGCCTTGCTGACCTCCTTCTTGACCTGATGCGGTGTCTGCGCTGCCGGCGCGGCGCAAAACTGGTCAAAGAAATCGTCGATCGCCTCCTTGAGCTGGGGTTGGTTCTCCTTGACGGCCAGTACATAGTCGGCCCGACGGTCGCGGATCGCCTGGGCAATCGAAGGCTGGGTGCCCATGGCGTCAATGGTGACAATGCAACCTTCCAGCGCCAGGGTGGCCAGCAGGTCCGGAATGGCGGTCTTTTCGTTCGATTTGGTGGCGGTCGCCTGTTGGCCGAGAATGACGTGCGCATCAGCGGCAAAAGCGCTGACGAGGTGCAAGGGTGCCTCGCAGGCCTTGGCCGACCGTCGGCTGGTCTTGCCATCTAGCGCAACGACCTGTGGCGAGACGCTGGGCAAGACGTCTTCTACCCAGCGGCGGAAAGCAGCTTCAAATTCGTGTGGATCCATCAGGCCGAAGAGCCGGGCGAAGGTATCATGCGACGGGACCCCATTTGGCAAAGCGAGGTACTGGCGGAGCCAGGGGAGCTTCTCCTTGGCCCAGAGTTCGATCTCTTCAAAGGTGTCGGCGCCCACGAGGACCCCGCAGACGGCAACGGTGAGCAAGTCGGGCAAGGGATGCTGCACCTTGCTGGGATGACGCGGATCGGTAACGCTGGCGAAGATATCCAGGATCGGCACAGCAGTCTGGGGCATTGCATCCTCCGATCAAATGCCCCAGCTATATCGAATCATCCTTTATGATTCAATTGCGAACCAATCTCGACGTGCGATTGCCCTGAGGGCGGTGTCATGTACATCATACAACAGCTATTGGTAATGTATGGCTCCCAAAAAGGCCTCATTGGTCAAAACGTATTGACCGACCCGCTGCCACTTCAGTTTATACACGTTTCCAATGCATGGCTTGTGGGAATGTTAGACACTATTGATGCGGCCATATACTTGCTTGAAAAGTATTGTACCTTCGCCGTTGCTAAGCAATTCAGTGGCGAGGGATAGCAGCGTCAGTAGGGAGCTGACCCACATGGCGCTGCCAGTAACGGTGGTGTCCAATAAGCGCTTGGCTTACCATTACTCCCTTTGAATCAACAATGGCTCACGACGCGCAAAAAGGTAACGGAATGCTGGAATCCCTAAAAGGGGCATGGCGCTATCGCCAGTTTATTGCCACATCTATCCGCCACGAGTTGGTGACACGGTTTGCCCGTAGCCGCATCGGCGGCGCTTGGATGATCATTCATCCGCTGTCAATGGTACTGATTTACGCGCTGATCCTATCTGCTGTACTGGCAGCGAAGCTGCCGGGTATCGATAGCCAATACGCCTACGCTATCTACCTAACTGCAGGTATGCTGGGGTGGAGCCTGTTTAGCGAGATTCTTAACCGCTGCCTTGGCGTCTTTATTGAAAACGCCAACCTAATGAAAAAGCTAGTATTCCCCAAAATCGCCTTACCGGTGATTATCACGGGCTCCTGCTTAATAAATAACCTTGCCTTATTTGTGGTCATTTTGGTCGTCTTTGCCGTACTTGGTCACTTCACCCCAGCAACGCTGCTCTGGGTGCCAGTACTGACTGCCATTACCATACTGTTGGCGCTAGGGTTAGGGCTGATGCTGGGTATTTTAAACGTCTTTATTCGTGATATTGGCCAGCTAATGCCCATAGTAATGCAGTTTCTTTTCTGGTTTACCCCAGTGGTCTACCCAGCGGAAATAGTACCGCCATCATTACAGGCAATTTTAGCGTTTAATCCCCTATTCCATTTAGTTGGCGCCTACCACGCTGTGCTGGCCTATGGCCACTCGCCTTCCCTTATGGCGCTGGCCGGTTTAACCCTGTTGGGAGCAGGGCTTGTGGTTGTCAGCGCGATGTTGTTCCGTAAAGCCAGCCCGGAAATGGTGGATGCTCTATGAGTCAATCAACCGATTCACAGTCAAACCAATCACAAACAAACCAGCCGTTGCCAGACCAGGTATCGCCAACGTCCCCTAAACCCCTGCTGGAGGTTCGCGAACTGGGCAAAGCTTATCGCCGTTACCGTAACGAAATAATGCGCGTGGCCAGCTGGTTCAGTGCTATTCAACCTGAGGAAGAGACCTGGATACTGCGCAATATCAATTTTGATATTGCCCAAGGCGAAGCCGTCGGCATTGTTGGTCAAAACGGCGCGGGTAAAAGCACACTGCTCAAAATGATCACCGGCACGCTGCGCCCCACCGAAGGTTACATACGCACCCATGGCCGCGTTGCCGCTATTTTAGAGTTAGGCATGGGCTTTAACGGTGAGCTGACCGGCCGCCAAAATGTTATCCACTCCGCAGGGCTGATGGGCTTCACTCACGCCCAAATAGACGCTGCGATGGCCGACATAGAAGCGTTCGCCGAAATAGGCGACTACTTCGACAAACCCATGCGGGTTTACTCAAGCGGCATGCAAATGCGAGTGGCCTTTTCGGTAGCGACCGCCTTCCGGCCAGACATACTGATTGTGGATGAAGCGCTCTCGGTCGGGGATGCCTATTTCCAGCATAAAAGCTTTGACCGCATACGCGAATTCCAGCGCCAAGGCACCTCGCTGCTGATTGTTTCCCATGACAAAGCCGCCATACAAAGCCTGTGCGACCGCGCGATCCTGTTAGAGCAAGGCGAAGTGCTGCAAGACGGCCTGCCTCAAGACATCATGGACTACTACAATGCGATCATTGCCAAAAAAGAGAATGCTCAGGTAGAGGTGACGCCACTAGCCAGTGGTCAAATTCAAACCCGGTCAGGCACCGGAGAAGCCCGCGTTTCCCAGTTAAGCCTGCATGCAACAAACGGCAACCCGCTGGAAGTGGTTGACGTTGGTCAGGAAGTAGAGCTGCGAATCCATATATCTATCCAGGCTGATTTGCCGCAACTGGTGGTGGGCTACAAGCTCAAAGACCGCGTAGGCCAAGAAATATTTGGTACCAATACCTGGCACACACACCAAGTAGAGCATCAGCTAAGCGCAGGCGAAAAACTCATCTATCGCATGCGTTTCAGCGCTAACTTAGGGCCAGGAAGTTATTCGGTGTCAACGTCTCTGCACAGCAGCGACACTCACCTAACCCATAACTATCAATGGGTCGACCACGCGCTAGTCTTCCAAGTGGTTAATATGGAAAAAGACTTCTTCTTGGGGAGCAGCTGGGTCATGCCTACTATCGACTGTGAGCGCCAAGCCGCGATAAGTTCAGAACCTAACGAGTCAGTGTAATGGATTTTTATACCCGGTTTACCAACCACTTTCGTGGCGAAAAAGACGCTATTAAAGAACGCCTTAAAGTTTACGTACCGTTACTGGCGCCGATTATGGCGCGCTACCCAGAAGCATTGGTGGTTGACCTAGGCTCAGGCCGTGGCGAATGGCTCGAACTCATGCAGGAAAATGGCTGGCCCGCCAAAGGTATCGATACCAACGAAAGCATGGCCAGCGCCTGTAACGCAAGCGGCTTGCACGTTGAAGTTAACGACGCGCTAACGGCTTTGCAGCAAATCGAAACCAATACGCTGGCGGCGGTCACCGGCTTTCACATTGCAGAGCATATTCCTTTTGACAGCCTAGTAACCCTGATTCAAGAGGTGCATCGCGCGCTCAAACCAGGGGGAGTTCTCATCCTAGAGACACCCAACCCAGAAAATCTAACCGTTGGGCTATGGAGTTTCTACCTTGACCCCACCCACCTGCACCCGCTGCCTCCGCCACTGCTGCATTTTGTAGCCACTGACAGCGGCTACGCAAAAGCCAATATTTTGCGTTTAAACGGCCCCACGCCGCCCCCTGAAAACGCACCGCTGCGCCAATACTTGGATTGGGTGGTTTCCGCCTACCCTGACTATGCACTCGTGGCGCACAAGCAAGCCGATGATCTTAGCGCCCCCTGGTTCGACTACCTTGATAAGCTCACAGAGGCTCAGCAAGGCACCCTAGAAACTCTGGCTGCCAAGATCGAGGCACAAACCGAACAACTTGCTAAGTCCGAAAATCAACGCGCATCCGCCCTGCAAGAACGCCAGCACTACCTGCAGCAAACCAAGCGTCTTCAGCAAGAAATAGACAGCATTTATAACAGCCGCTCCTGGCGTATTACCAAGCCGCTGCGCAGCGCGATGCACTTCCACTATCAAACCGCCCAGGCAAGTGGGAAGTTACTACGTCGCCTAGCGCAAATACCCTGGTTAAAACGACTAGCGCTAAAAGTACTGGATCGCTTTCCTGGCCTAAAAGTCCGCATTTTAAAGCGCATGGCCGCAAGTGATGGTTTATTTAGCCGAGCAGGGCAATTCCGGGAAGAGGACTTCCAGAACCTGGATGCCGATGTCACCGCCGCGGTACGTAGCGAAGCGCTCAGCCTGCGCGATGCCCCCTTGGGCGGAAACGCTGACGTTCCAAAAGGCATTCGCTTGGAAGGCCATATTAACGGTAGCTACAGCTTGGCCGCGGTAAACCGCCACCTGCTGACGCGTTTAATGACCAGTGAGCAGTCGCCCGTACTATGGCTGGCGCCCCACGAGGGCAGCCCAGAACCCAGCGTACGCAGCACACCTGGGGGCGAAGCAGAAGTGGCTCAACTGAATGCACTGACCGACCCCATCGAGTGGCAGACCGTGGCAGAGCAGCAGCGCATTGCGCTTTATCATCATTACCCGCTCATTGAGCCTGAGCCAAGCCACGGGCTACCCATTGCGCTGTTTTTCTGGGAAGAGTCATGGGTGCCGGAAGAGATGATAGCCACCCTGAATGAGCATTACGCAGGCGTAATCGTCACCGCTTGGTTTGTTAAAAAAGTACTTATGGATAGCGGCTGTAAACTGCCTATTCACGTGGTCGCGTTACCGCTGGTGGCAAATCCGCATGCTGCCCAGAGCAGTGCACATGATCTTGTACGCGTCGCTCAGCAGCAAACCGTTAATTTACTCCATGTCTCATCAGCCTTTCCGCGTAAAGGCGTAGACGTGCTGCTGCAAGCATTTGAGCAGCTGGCCGCCGTCGACCCAACGCTGACGCTCACGGTTAAAACCTTCCCCAACCCCCATAACCAGATGGAAGGCTGGGTAGAGCAATACGTCAGTGCAAAATACCGCGAACGTCTGCACATCATTATTGATGATTATGACGCCGCACAAATGGCTGCGCTCTATCAGGCGGCCGATATAGTCGTGTTGCCCACCCGTGGCGAAGGACTCAATATGCCGGCCATCGAAGCCGGGGAGTTCTCCCGCGCACTGATCGTTACCGGCTACGGCGCCCACACCGATTTCACTCCGGCGCAGCATGCCGGTTGGGTGAACTACTGTTTCGACCATGCCCAATCGCACTTCAGTGCCGGGCAGGCCGTATGGGTAGAGCCCAGTGTGGCAAGTCTTACCCGACAAGTGCAGCAGCAGATCCAGCAATTGCGCCAACAGGGGGAAGGGGCAACGAATGCCGTGAGCAAGTTCCACGACGCTATTCAGCAGCGCTTTTACTCGCCTGCTGCGGTAGAGTCCCTGTTAGCAGCGCTAGCGCGCCTGCAGGCCAGTACCCAGCCTGAAGTGCCGCCTATTTCACTGAGCTTGTATACCTCATGGGACGAACCCTGCGGCATCGCCCAATACAGTGCTCATCTGGTAGAAGCGCTGCAAGCAACTAACTCAGTATTGAGCGTTTCAATCAATGCCCCGCAGTTTAGCAAAGGCCAGCGCCCCTCCTCAGGCGAACAGGAAAACCAGTTACCGGTAAGCCGTAACTGGCAGCGCAGCCAAAGCCCTACGTTAGCAGAAGCGGCTGGTAACGTAGTCTGGCTACAGCACCACTTCGCCTTTTACGAGCTAGACCGCGATCTGCAGTATCAAGTCGAGCAGTGCCGTCGCCAGGGCAAGCGTGTCTATATCACCCTGCATACGACCCGCCCAGTGATCGACTTTGACACTGTCCGCAGGCACACAGTGTCAGCAACACTTGCCGCCTTTGATCGAGTGTTTGTTCACACGTTAGACGACCTCAATTACCTAAAGCGCATCGGCCTAACCGATAACGTCACCCAATTACCACAGGGAGTGGATGCCGGCCAAGACGCTTCAGTGTCTATCAACAGCCAAGCACCTGTGATTGGCAGCTTCGGCTTCTTGCTCCCCCATAAAGGAGTCAATACCTTAATTGAGGCTTTTGCGTTGCTGTGTAAAAAGCAGTCGTTACCAAAGGCTGCCATATTGCGACTGATTACCTCCGTACGCGATGAGCCCAGCTCCCAGGAGGAACTGGCCCGCTGCCAGCGAACCGCGCAGCGCTTAGGGGTCGAAAAACAGATTGAGTGGGTGACTGACTTCCTTCCCCTGGAAGAGGCCCGGCAGCGCCTGGCAGAGTGCAGCGCCGTAGTGCTGCCTTATCAATATACCCAAGAGTCCAGCAGTGCTGCTGTACGCACGGCGGTCGCTGCATGCCCCAATATTCTCACCACGCCAGCGCCTATTTTTGATGAAGTCAAAAATATCGTTTGGCAAACCCGCGGCTTCGACAGCCAAGACATTGCCGAAGGCATTACCCATGTATTGAACGCCTCAGAAACCCAGCGCAAAGAGTATCATCAGGCCCGTCATCAATGGCTGGAACAGCGCAGCTGGCCTGCCTTGGCAAAACGCTATGAAGGCTTGATGAAAGCAGCCCTGGTTGACCAAGCGCTATGCCAAAGGCATGAGCGAAATCAGGTTGACACCCAAGGCTAGCCCGCCACAATACCTAACGCACCCGGCTGCCTCTGCGGCAGCCTGTACCTCCATGCGTTAATCCAGAACTTACTATGAAGAAAGGAACTGCGTCATGAACGCGATCGTGACAGGAATTACGGGCCAGGACGGCGCTTATCTTGCTGAGCTACTGCTAGAAAAAGGTTACACCGTGTACGGTACATACCGCCGTACCAGCTCGGTCAATTTTTGGCGTATCGAAGAACTTGGCATACAAAACCACCCCAACTTGCACTTGGTGGAGTACGACCTTACCGATTTATCCTCCAGCATTCGCCTAGTGCAGCAGTGCAAGCCCCGTGAAATTTACAACCTTGCCGCGCAAAGTTTCGTAGGCGTCTCGTTTGACCAGCCCATTACAACGGCCGAGATCACCGGGCTGGGCGTGGTGAATTTATTAGAAGCGATCCGTATCGTCGACAGCTCCATTCGTTTCTATCAGGCTTCCACCTCGGAAATGTTCGGCAAAGTACAGCAAGTGCCGCAAACCGAAGCCACTGATTTCTACCCGCGCAGCCCTTACGGCGTGGCCAAGCTCTATGCTCACTGGATGACCATTAACTACCGTGAGTCCTATAACATCTTCGCCACCAGCGGCATTCTGTTCAATCATGAGTCGCCCCTGCGTGGCCGCGAATTCGTCACCCGTAAGATTACCGACGGCGTTGCCCGCATCAAGCTCGGCAAACAGACCCACTTGGCTCTGGGTAACTTGGATGCCAAGCGCGACTGGGGCTACGCCAAAGAGTACGTGGAAGGCATGTGGCGCATGCTGCAAGCCGACACCCCGGAAACCTACGTGCTGGCTACTAACCGCACCGAAACCGTGCGTGATTTTGTCACGCTCGCCTTTAAAGCGGCGGATATTGAACTGCGTTGGGAAGGCGAAGCCGAACAGGAAGCCGCCGTTGACGTCGCTACCGGTAACATCGTGGTGGTCATCGACCCGAAGTTCTACCGCCCGGCCGAGGTAGAACTGCTGATAGGCAACCCGGCCAAAGCCACCCAAGAACTCGGCTGGCAGCCTAACACCAGTCTGGAAGAACTGTGCAAGATGATGGTAGAAGCCGACTTGGAACGCGTCAAAAATGGCACCGGTGCATAAGCCACCCGGGCCACTAAAGCGGTAAGGAGCCACCATGCAAACCTGCCTAGTCACAGGCGGCAGCGGCTTTACCGGCCGTTATCTGATTGCCGAATTAAAACGTCAGGGGCGCCGCGTGGTGGCCCTGGCCAGCCAGCCTTGCGGCGCCGATGAGCACCACGCGATAGACCTTAACGATGCGGCTGCGCTCGCCGCGCTGGTCAACAGCGTAGCGCCACAACAGGTATACCACTTAGCGGCGCTGTCGTTTGTGGGCCACCCCACGCCGCTGGATTTTTACCACGTCAATGTGCTCGGCACCGAAAACCTGCTCAAAGCAGTCAGTGTACTGCCAGACCCGCCAAGGGTACTGTTGGCCAGCAGTGCCAATGTGTATGGGGCCAACGGCCAAGCGGTGATCAGTGAACAGGTGTCCCCAGCACCGGTGAACCACTACGCCAACTCCAAAATGGCTATGGAGCATATTGCTAACACCTACGCCGAACGCCTACCGCTAATGATTGCACGACCTTTCAACTACACCGGCCCAGGGCAAGCAGCGCACTTTTTAGTGCCTAAAATTGTGCAACACATACAGCAGCGGGCGAGTGTGATTGAGCTGGGCAATACCCACGTAAGCCGCGACTTTAGCGACGTACGCGACATAGCCAGCATTTACTGCCGGTTATTAACGGAATGGCCTGTTGAGGCCAAAAGCGGCAGCATTGTTAATGTGGGCAGTGGCAAGGCGGCGTCACTAAAAGACGTTATTCACCGACTGGAAATGTTGGCAAACCATACATTAACCATAGAAGTTAACCCGACGTTTGTTCGAAGCAATGAAATACCGGAGCTAAAGGCTTGTACTCAGCGTTTAAACGCCTGGTTGCCTAGTTTGAAACGCTATTCACTGGATCAAACGCTGGCCGACATGCTCGAAAAAGCACCTGATTGAAGGCTATGCAACGATGACATCATAAGGAAACGCTGTTTTTTATTGGCAATAGCCTTGATCTATGGCAAGCTTAAACCATGCTAAGTTAAAAGAATGAGCAAAGGGTAACCAACACCTCATTAGGTTATCTTAAAATGCAATCAATATGGAAAGCATTAGCGAAACGTTACAAAACGGGTAGAAGCAAAAATAGCAGAAACAGAATTGATAGAAATAATTCAAGTCTTGCCAAATCTTGCATTGCACCCGATGATGTTTTTTTACTAAGCTCAACCTATTGACTTACCTCAAGGGCTACGGGTAAAACGTAGCTGCGAAATGTTGTGACGGTATAAAGTGTTCGCCGATAATTCAGCGATGCCTAAACCGAAACGCAAGGGATGAGTGTCAGTGTTGATGGTTTTTCATCAGCCTGATCTCTGGAGCGAGGCCTCGCTCACGGCCGCGCTTGCCATACAGAGCTAAACGCGGCTAATGTCGATTCGACACTTAAACACGGAGTTACATCAATGGCTTTAACTACTACCCAAATTCAGCAGCTTTATACGGCTTATTTTAACCGTACAGCTGATCAAGAAGGGATCGATTACTGGCAGGAGCAGGGCGTTAGCGAATCTGAGCTGCGTACATACCTAGCCAATGACGATCAGCCTGAATACGTAGAACTCTACGGCGACCGTACTCGTGAAGAGCTGGTAACCGCTATCTACCAGAACATGTTCGGTCGTGAGCCAGAAGCAGAAGGCCTGGAATACTGGGTTAACGGTGACGGTGCTTCCGTACCGGCCAGCGAACTCCCGCAGCTGTTCATCTCTGCCGCTTCTGACGAAGACGCTGCAGCGTTCGATGAGAAAGTCGATGATCAGATGCCGACGCCGCCGGGTAGCGACGAAACTATTCGTCTGACTCAGCAAGCCGACAACCTGCAAGGCGCTGACGGTTCAGACACCACTTTCGAAGCACCGGTTACGCAAAACGAAACCGGTTCTGGCGAGTTAGCCAATACCTTTGAAACTGGCGACGTTCTTGACGGCGGTGCTGATAGCACCAACGTTCTGCGCGCTGACTTGATTGCATCAGGTTCCATTTCTGACAACTGGGCACCAGCGATTTCTGCTGAGACCACTAACATCCAAGAAGTTTACCTGCGTGCACAAGCTACTCGTGTAGACCAAGGTGCTTCCAACACTACCTTCGGCGCTACTGTAGACGCTGAGAAAATGGCTGGTGTTGAACAGTGGTGGACAGATAACAGCCGTGCCGATATCCGCATCGAAGATATCCGCACCGCTACCGACGAAACCACCTTCGGTATGCGCGAAACCGATCCGGAAGTTGGCTATGAAGCTTACTTCAACCCGCTGTTCCTGGAAGGTGATGTCAGCTCTGACTCTGAACTGAGCATCGTCATTCAGGAAATCGATGGCGACCAAGTGCTGGCCGCTAACGAGCTGCAAAACATCACCGTTCGTGAAGTTAATTTCACTGTTGGTGGTGAAGACGTAACCTTGTCTAATGACCAGATCTCTGCTGCTAACACCTGGGCTGAGCTTGAAGCTGCCATTGCTGCTGAAATCGAAGCGCAAAACCTTGAAGGTCTTAGCGTTTCTCACACTGGTAACGGCCAGTTCGTGATCGACGATGAGCAAGGTCGTCCGTTCGAAATCGTTGAAGGCGAAGCGCTGATTTTCGGTGCGACAGCTGATATCGACGTACGTAACCGCGTTGAAGTGGGTCGTTTAGAGCAGGAAGGCCCGACTCAAACCACGCTGGTACTTGACGGTGCCGGTAACGGTTCACGTGGTGGCGACGTTAACATCGCAGCTATGTCCGGCGACCGTGGCATCGAAGTAATGGATGTTCTGGTTGATCGTGACAGCCACATCAAGAGCCTGCGTTCTGAAAACAACCCTAATTCAGTACAAGACTCTTTCTCTGCTGAACAGCAGTTGGAAGAAGTTAACCTGACCCACGTCGCAGAAGGCGCACAGGGTACTTTCCAGGTTGGCGCACGTACAGTTGACGAGAAAGGTGTTTCCACTACTATCGACGATCGTCTTTCTGTAGACGTTGACGAAGATGGTCAAGGCGACAGCGGTCTGCGTGACGTTCGTGTATTCAACGCCACTGGCTACAGCTCTGAAATCAAGCTGGCTGCCGAACTGTCAATTGACGTATTTGACAAGTACCTGGCTGGTGCAGAAGAGACTGTTCAGTTCAGCTACCTGCTGGGCGACGCGGGCAACAACCTAAGCCTGACCGTTGACAACCAAGTAGCTTCCGACCCTGATTTCGCTCTTGAAATCATCGGTGGTGACAGCAGCGATCGCGTCAACCTGACTGATCTGGCTGTGAAGAACTCTACTACCGTTGATCTGGAAGGTGGCGAAGAGAACACCGTTGAAGTTAGCACCACCACTGGTGCTACCGCTGATGAATTCGGCAACTTCACTCGCGCACCTGGCGATATTAAATTCACTGCTGCGCAAACTGCCTTTGGTGAGTTCGTTAACGTTGATCGTTTAGTTGTTGCAGACGACAATAACACTCGCCAGAACATCGTTACCGGCAACATGACCGCTATCGATGGCAAGGAAATTGTTATTGCAACAGACTTGGCTTCTGATGTAGCTGGCAATCCCATTGCTGAAACTGGTGTTAACACCGATATCGTTCAGGCGCGTATTGACACAGACCTGACCGTCTCTGGTAAGAATCAGACCCTGGGTTCACTCAACAACAACAATGACCAGTTCATTGGCGTTGTCGACGTGATCAACACCCGTCCGATCCCGACCCAGAACAACCTGGAAGTGCTGCTTGACAACACTGCCCGTTTGGATGGCGAACTGACTGTTGAAGCATTCAACGTCAGCACTGAAGGTGCAGGTACCAGCGCGGTTCGTGAGCTGGATCTGACTTCTGGTGGTCGTCGTAACACTGAAAACCTGGTACAAAGCGCTGCTTTGGCTGGCGTTAACAAAGTTGACCTAGACGGCACACAGAACCTTGACCTGCACATTGCAAACATGGGCTCTGGCGCTTCTGTTGTTGACGGCTCTGACCTGGGCGGCGACCTGGATCTGGCTATGAACGCTGGTATCCTGAACGGCGCAACTGACGTCATTACCGGTACTGCTGCAGAAACCGACACCCTGGCTGTGTACGGTGGTGATGCACAGGCAACTGTTACTGGTTTTGAAACCATTCAGTTGGGTCTGGCTGTAAACAACCAGTTCAACGGCGCGTTTACTGGCTTCTCTGGTGAATTCAACGCCGCTGCGGTATCCGGTGTTGAGCAGTACAACATTGCAGCCCTAAGCGGTGCAGCTGAGTTGATCAACCTGTCTGGTTCTGAGGTTGTAAACGTTGCAGCGAATGGCACTGACGCAAACCTGACGTTTATCGCTTCTGACCGTGCTAACGGTAACGAAATCTCCGTTAACTTCGCAGGCGATTACACCAGCGAGCTGTCTGTTCAAGACTACCGCACAGTTACACTGGGTCTAGCTGCAGAGACCGATTACGACTTTGATCTGGATCTGGAAACTGCTGACGGCACCAACGCAGGTACTACTTACGCTCGCACACTTGAAGTTGTTGGTGGCGGTGTAGATGCGAATGGTGATGTTACTACTACGCTGAACATTGGCGATCTTGACACTGCCCTGAGCACTGTTGACCTGTCAGGCTTCGAAGGTAACCTGCTTAATGCACAGTGGGCCGCAGAAACTGGCACCAACGGTACGATTGTTGCTAACGCATACAACTTTAGCTTCAACGTTGGCGGTGATGGTTCGAGCTCTGAGTTCATCTCTAGCTTCGACTTCAATGCCGACGCTGATGAAGCTGGTGTGGTTTGGGAGATCACTAACTTCCAAGTGTTTGACAACGTAGACGTTACGCTGTCTAACCAGTCTATCATCGACCTTCGTGACCTGGGTGTTGATAGCGCAGCAGACATCGTTGTTGAAGATGCTAATGCCTTCTTCACAGCGCTGGATGGCGATGCACAGCAAGCTTACATCGACCAAGGTTACTCAGCAGCAGACTTTGCAGCTGGTGACACTGTTGTAACTTCAAGCGAAGGTCTGGACTTCACCATTCTGTTGAACGGTGTTGCCTCTACAGACCTCGTAAATGAAAACTTTGCAGGTATTGCATAAGCTGCCTTTGGCAACTTATTGACTGCACTGTAGTCGTACTAAGGCCATCCTTCGGGGTGGCCTTTTTATTTGGCGGCTGGTTTAATGCTGCCGAGAGCAAATATTTCTCAAGGAGAGACCATGTTTCGTCAGTTAACCCCGCTACAACCTCGCGAACATCAGCAGTTGCGCTTTAATCCCCGCCAGCCTTACGATTTTGCAAAGGAGCAAATGCTGATTCCGGTGGTCGCAGCGGAAACGGCGCGTATCGCCCGTGAAATGCCTATCGTCTTTCCGCTAAGTGGTGGCCTGCCCCAGGCGCTGGTAGGCGTTAACCACGGTCAAAATATGCATGTTAAAGAGGACACTGGCCACTGGATTGGTCGCTATATACCTGCCCATATTCGCCGCTACCCCTTTATGCTGGCAGCTGTGCCAGGCACTGAGGGCTCAGGCAGTGAACAGCAGTATGTTATTCAGTTTGATGCCGAAGCGAGCCATCTGGAACGCCCCGATGGCCTGGCCCTGTTTGATGATCAGGGGCATGCTACCGAAACACTCCAGCAAATCCAGAAGGTGCTGACCAACCTGGAGCGGGAAAATCACCGCACTCTAGGTCTAGTGGCTGAGTTAGAAGCAGCAGGCTTGCTGGCCGAGCGGCAAATCTATGTGGGCGAAGAAGGTAAGGGTGGCAAGCGTTTAGCCGGTATTCGTTTGGTGGATGAAAAAGCCTTAGCCGCACTGGATGGTGATACGTTGGCTAAGTTACGAACCAGCGGTGCCTTGGCCCTGGTATACGCGCACCTGCTTTCGCTGAACAACCTGCGCGATGGCCTGCTGGCCCAGATGACCCGCGCCGACCACGCCGACAGCGCGGCCGACCAGCAGCCCATGTCGCTGGATCAACTCTTCGAAGAAGGCGATGACGACTTCTCCTTCGATTTCGATAGCTAACCCAAAACACCACTCAAACCCAATAGGAGCTTTCCATGGCTGAACAACAGAAAACCATCACCATCGATAACCGCGAATACGGCGTTAACGACCTTTCCGAAAGTGCCCGTAACCAGGTGGTCAACCTGCGCGTCACCGATGAAGAAATCCGCCGCCTGCAACACCAGCTCGCCATCGCCCAAACCGCCCGCACGGCCTACGCCAATGCGCTAAAGGCAGAACTTCCCAAGAAGTAAGATGGCCGCTGCTTAGATGTTAAAACGCCGCCTTTTGTGCGGCGTTTTGTACGTAATATCTAAAAGGAAGTTTTAGATGGATTCTCAAGGGCTGTTTCAGGCAGTAACAACCGGTACCTATCGGTCATCGCTCTATGAAAAGTATTACGCAATAGAAACAAAAGCGGATGGGCCGGTGCTTTTTAGGTCATCCTACTCCTATCCTGATATTTACGATGAGGCCTTTAATCTTATCGGCAAAATGGACTCGAATATCGTTTATCTCAAGAGCGGTAAATACCATTTTCACACTCAGTTCGGTAGCCCAAGAAATGCGGAAGTGAGTATTTACCTTCCTGGCGACGAATCTTTCAACTCCTTGCAAGCGGTCACACAGGGGAGTTATGAAGTTAGTGGCTACACAAACTTTAATAGTATTACCACCTATCAAAGTGGCCATATCTTCATTAGCGCTACCGGCGATAGTGCAACATACAAAATTTATGATAAGCAGCTTAATTTAGTCACTGATGGGTATGGTAGCAGTGGGCCGCTATACCTGGAGGCTGGCGAGTATGTGTTGTACACCACTTTCAACGGGAGCAACAAAGGATTAAGTGTCGATATTCCCGATCACCTTTTGTATGACACTACTGACAGTGGAGCAGAGAACAGTCCAGTGGACGAAAACGGTAATGCGGTAGACATCACTCAAAATACCGTTGAAAATATCGCCCTGATTTACGAAGCGGCGCTCAACCGCCAGCCTGATGAAAGCGGCTTGAACTACTGGATTGGGGTGGCGCAACAAGGCCAAAGCACCATCGATATTTCCGGATTCTTTATCCAATCTGATGAGTTTTTGACGAACTTCGGCGCGCCTAGCAATAACGACTTCATTGATCGCATGTACCTGAACGTACTAGACCGCAATGCCGATGCCGCTGGTAAAACCTATTGGCTTGACCAAATGGCCACCGGGCTAACGCAAGTCGAGGTGCTGAACTATTTCGCCGTTTCCCAGGAAAATATCGACAATGCCGTGTGGTTGTCAGGGTTAGCAGAGACCGATAGCGGCTGGGTGATTTAACGAGGTCTCACTCTGTCAGGCCCCCTAGAAGGGGCCTATATACTTTATTCTTCAAAAAGCGCTAATACGGCATAAAAGCGGCTACTGCCGCTACCCTAGCTTGGCCGTGGGGGATTCCTCTGTCCATGGTGTCCATGTCGAGGCTTTAGAGCGCCCCAGCGACTGTTGGGAGTCATTGATGGCGTGTGCCATCATCAATAGGCGGCAGTGCATAGGGTCATCAGATGCTCCAATGCGTGTTTGTAGATGATCCATGTCAATGCGATATACGCACCAACAATGGCCAGAATGTGTGATGGTGTCCGGTAGCAAGACACGCAGTTGGTGAAGTTGCCAGACCAGCTGCTGTGTGACTAAGGTTTCTTGTTGTGCTTCGCGTAAGCCACTGAGTGTGCTTTGTAAATAATCACTGGCTTGGCCATCGGGTTCGAAAAGCCGGTGACCCGTCATATCTCCCCAATGCGGCGCATAAGGGTCGCCCCATAACACGCTGCCTAGTTGACCACAGCCATCGGCATCAAGCCCGACCACATGCTGCGTGAGCGAGAACGGATAGTGTTTCCAAAGCCGAGGCGTATGATCACCAAACGGGTTACCTTGCCCCGGTTGGAGAAGGGCGAGTGGTAGCGTCTCTGGGCCAGTAGGCAGCACGATGGGAATGCCCTGGTTGGCGAGCGGGGTAATGTCTGCCAACACTAGGCTTACACACGCCTGCTGCGCAGCGAATAAGCGGTTATCACGCGGAGTAATGCGCTGTGCGTAGAAGGCGTCGCGGGTAATGATCATCAAATGCTCCGTGCCCCAGGTGTGGGCAGTTGAGGGGGTTAGGAAGAAACCGGTAGTTGCCCGCGCCCAAGCCGCGGATAGCCAGCGGGAAACTCAAGATAGGTCAAGCGATCCACCTGGAGCAGGGCGTTAACCATACGCTTGAGTTCTTGAAAACGCGGTTCAAACGAGGCGTGCTGTCGGTCAAGTAATACCGTGGTGCGATTTTCTTTTTGGTTAGGGAGACACAGCCATTTAGGTGAAAACCGTTGACGTGTGACTGGCCCGTCCAACAGATCCACACACGCTCCCTCTCCTTGGGTAATCTGTTCTATCCATAACTGACAAATCTGTTCTTTAAGGTCAGGCGTTATGCTAAACACCTCCGGGTCAAAAAATAAAAAGAAATGAAAAAGATAGGGATAGCTGCTGTTTCCATCACGTTTCCAAATATACCCCTTCAGTCCTTTGAATAAGGGCGAGTGTCGTCTTTTCTGCACAAACTGCTTGAAATGCGCATCTGCTCCGTAAAAGTCCAATGGAGGCTGTTGATGACGACTCGCCATCGGAGTGTAAGTAAGCCCAATGTATAACACCTCTAAAGCGGCATGCTGATGAACCAAACTATCTAAATAGTGCGTGTATGATTTCGTGCTTTTGTAAAGTGCTTTACGAGCTGCCTGCATCTGTCGCTGGTTGTCAGCGTGTTTTGTCACCTCTTGCAGTTCAGAAAAGCAGCATTTGACGTCCTTATAGAGATCGAAGAAGTAGCCGTTCTGAACGTCAAGGTGCTGTGTGTCAGAGGACGTTATGCCGTACTTTTCCAGCAGTGGGCGGAAGATATTCCAGTAGCGTGTCACGCTATGATCAAAGCGCCTTATTTGCCCTTTATCCTGGGTACGATATTCCTCGATCAGAAGAATGTCTTGGATAACCAGGGCCGGTCCAAGAATAGCTGATACGGGTAATACATAAGACGGGTGGTCTGGTGAAAAGGGGGCAGCCTTGGTTGGCAGTTGATCTACCATCGCACCGGCATAACCTTCCCACGTTCGATAACTCAGTATTCTTTTTATTTCGTCATCTGCTTTCAACAGAGGAAGAAGTGCGCCCTGTACATCGACAAGAGTACCTTTCCAGGTAGGGGTGCTTGCTGTCTTCAGAGCAAGCACGGGTCGTAGAAGCCAATACTCCAACAGCGCTAGAGCGTCGGGCGCTATCGCAGGGTTCGGTGATCTAGCCATTGCCGTCATCTTCAAGTCGGGGGTATGATCTGAATGTTAGATGAGTTTTATCATCATCGTCAAGCCCAGCCCATTCCCCACGTCTCTTAAAGGAGTCTTTTATGACCCGTGCTACATTTCCTCTCTCTCAAGAAGGCACCTATTTATCCCATTCGACAGGGATGAACATGCCCATTACGCCTCCGCAAAATGCCAAGCAAGGGAGGCCAGTGAGGCCGTGTAATGCGAATATGCTTCGTCAATTGATTCGCGATCATTACCAGTTAGTTATGGATATGAATGGGGTGTATTACCTGATGCCGTTTGCTTTGGGCGGTTCGCTCTTGATGGAGCCAGAGTTGATAGGATCTGAGCTCAAGCGTTGGGCGGCTGACTTTCTCAACCGTGATGTATCCAATACACAAATTAGCAATGCGCTGGATATTCTGCGTAGTGAGCCTGCTGAACGTAGGCACGTCGCCCATGGTCGTACATGGTTGGGTGAGCAAGGTGAGCGATACATTGATTTAGACGGTCATTATTCTGTCTGGGAGCGGGGGCAAGAAAGCCGATTCTATACGTCAACACTTCAGCCTCATTGGAGGCCCGCCAACTGTTGTCCATATTCCACCGGGGGTGTTCAAGGCGCTCACGCGTTTGACGTTAGGAACATTCAGTATATTGAAAAACATTTACCGCTACCGTTAAATCGGGAGTGGTTAATCTACGCCTATATGGTGCTAGCACTGATGCCTGAACGTCAGATGCTGGCATTAGAAATCACCGGTGTGTCTCATCAAGGTAAAACACGGTGGTTAACGGCCCTCAAACAATGGCTTGATCCATGCATTCGCGATGATGTGAACCATCAGCCGCCAAGTAAAGTGAGCGATTTGGATGCCTTGGCATGGCATCACCATGTGTTGGTATTGAATGGCGTGGAGAAGCCGCTTTCGACGGCTGTTCAGCGACGCTTGCTGGGTTTTCTGAACGGTACGACCCTTGCTTGGAAGAAAAAAGGGTCTTCTTCTCACCTTCGTACAAAGCGTATGCCCCTCATCAGTGCTGATGAACCCGTCGTTACCGATCCAGCGCTGGTGGAGCGTACACTCAGTATTGAGTTGCCTTTGCGGTCACCACCTGCTAGTAAATCTGCACCGTCTGACATCGACCCCAATATAGGACGATTGCTCATCCCCAATGATCTATCGATGGTACAAGCGGCGTTATTTGAATTGCTTGGCCAAGCGCATGCCCACATAGATACCACCTTCCTAGATCGTCATGTTCCTGATGGGTGGCAAGACTTCTGCAAAGTAGGGATGATTGTTTCCCGGGCGGTGGCCGGGACGGATGAGGCCTTCTGGGCACAATACGAAGACTATCGCAACGAGCGTGCCCGAGAGTTGATAGAACAAGACCCTGTGGCAATGGCGGTGGAACGCTTTTTTGATGAATCGGGGCAGCGAGAGGCAGTGGAGTACCCGGCGGGGGAATGGTTAACGCTCTTATCACCCTATCGAGAGCAGGACGTGGCGGAACGTGATTGGCCTGCCAATGCCCGAGCGATGGGGGCGGCCCTTAAACGAGCTGCGTCGCTGCTTAATGCGCAAGGGTATCGGTGTTTAGACAATGGCAAGCGTGGAAGCACTTACCGTTGGGAAATCGCCCCCATCAGCATTGCCCGTCGACACGTCTAACGCGTCTTACTTACGACATCACGACATCGTGATCCACGGTTTCTCCATATTGGCCCTGAAAAAGGGCCTTTTTTGTGGTTTTTAATCAATCAATGTCGTGATGTCGTCATGTGTAAGTACCCCCGCAGCAGGGTGACGGCGGCACCCGAAGGGCAGCGCCGCCCCTGTTCCCACTCCTGATACGTCCGCACGCTAATCCCTAATTGCTGGGCCAGCTCGGCCTGAGTTAGTCCTTGATGCTGTCGGCATGCCTGCACGTCTGCCATCAATTGGACATGCGTCATGCTAGTGAGCGGTAGGTGTGTGAGCGGGTAGATGGGTTGCGCTTTTGTCGAAAATGAGGCCATTGCTTACTCCATAAGAAGGCGATGGGCCGTTCCGTCATGGACGGCCCCATACCATGGCGTACATCGTTCCCTGTCGATGCACTTATCTTCACCCAGGTACTATCCATGACTGTATAAGATGGCCCGATGACCTTGGCCGTAAGCCTTGCTGAAGAGCTTGCACAGGTAGCTACCGCGTAAAAATAGGGCAGGCAGTGCCGCGTAGTCGTTGTTGGCTTCCAGGTAGTAATGGCTGAGTAAAGGGGCATGCCACACTTCTTGCTCTGTTGGATGGCCCCTGGACAGCTGAACACAAGGTTTGGCGATCTCCGTCGGAATCCCCAAGGCACTAGCCCACGCTTCCGAGAGCATGTTGAACAGGTTGCGGCCTTCGTAATCCACGGTGCCTGGCGTGTGGTAGGCATGCAGATTAAAAAACAGCAGCAGGTGGAAGTGGGGTGCGCCGTCTTGGCTTTGTTCTCGGGCAATCACATAGCGAATGCGGCAGTGATGTGGGCTTCCTCGACGTTGGCGATCATAATTTACCTTTGCTTGGAAGGAGGCCATACAGCGTTTGATCGGGGCGTTGGAGTGGCCATCGTGGGGCAAGGTCACGCCGTGGGGGAGGGTGAGATCAAAGCGGCAGGCCATCACCCGTTTACTCTCGCTAATGGCGTTCCACGTTACGCGGTAAAGGATATCTAAATACTCTTTTGCTAAAGGCCCCCGGTGGGTGAGTACCGGTAACTCGGTGCCAGGCGCGGGCCAATACGTCGAGGAGGTGATCGGCGTTAGATTGCGGTTAATACACGGCGTCGCGGTCATACATCATCTCATGGAAGTAAGTGAGTCAAAGGAGCGCCTTTTCACTACGCTGAAAACGGCAAGGTCTGGTGACCGTGTCTAGGTCAGTACACGGGTCATGTAGATACGGCACGGCGTGTAAACCTACGACGGTGGTGAAGTGACGCTAACGGGTAGGTATCAACCCAGGAATGAAGGTAAGGACTGATTCAGATGATGGACTGATTAAGCGGTGTTGGTTGAGCACTGTGTTGGCGTTAGTGATCGTCGTTTGTTTCATTACGATCATAAGCCTAATGGGAGTGTTGAGAGCGATTGATGACGTTTTATAGGTGAGGGCTTTAGTGACTGATCAGTCGTTAAATGTTGGTCGTGTTTCAGGATTGATCCTTTGGGAAGGATGATAACAGTTGGTATATTGAGTAAGTAATACTAACGTATCCTAACCTGGATTTCTCATAGTACCTCAGCCAGTACCGCACTC
>NZ_JABUZD010000070.1:0-20461 GCF_014897875.1 Halomonas sp. 3A7M | reverse complement strand
AGGCTTGACCCTATAACACCCAAGGGGTCTGGTCGCAGTGATAATGAAAACCGGATACGCGCTTCCTGTCAGTGACAGGAAACAAGAGACGCCACAAAACATCAGTTACATATTCAGCATGATATACATGACCAGTTACGCCTGACGACCATAGCACGCGTGAACCACCTGATCCCATGCCGAACTCAGAAGTGAAACCGCTTAGCGCCGATGGTAGTGTGGGGTCTCCCCATGCGAGAGTAGGTCATCGTCAGGCACTTATTTAACAAAGAACCCAGCCCATCGGCTGGGTTTTTTGTTTGCGCTATTGGTTATAGACTATTCGAAAAAATCCCCCAGGGCTGATGCCTTGGGGGATTTTTTTATGCTTTGAAAATGTGAGAATTAGCGGCAGATTGCTTCCAGTGCCTCTATTAAACTATCCATTTCATCATCTGTGCCGATGGTGATGCGCAAGGAGTTGTTGAGCGCGTCAGTATTAAAGTGACGTACCAAGACTCCTCGCTCGCGGAGGCCTGCAAACAGCTGAGCGCCTTCAAAATCGGGATGCTGGGCAAGCACGAAGTTGGCTTTTGATGGCAGTACTTCAAAGCCTAGCTGCTCAAGACGCTGACGCGTGCGCTCTCGAGTCGTGATCACATTATTTCGGCAGGCGTTAAAATGTTCTTCATCCTTAAGGGCTTCAATGCCGATGAGGCTCGCTAGACTATCGACGGGATAGGAGTTAAACGAGTCTTTGACCCGCTGAAGTCCATCAATCAGCTCTGGGGAGCCGATGGCATAGCCCAAGCGTAACCCCGCCAAGCTACGTGATTTAGAGAACGTTCCAGTGACTAGCAGGTTAGGGTGGCGCTCAACTAAGGCGACAGCGCTTTCTGCGCCGAAATCAACATAAGCCTCATCAATTAATACAACCCGGTTTGTCACGCGCTTAAGCAGAGCCTCAATGGTTTCGAGGGGGTGCGCGTGTCCAGTCGGCGCGTTTGGGTTGGCAAAAATAACGCCGCTGCGCTCTGATGCACTCGCCAGAGCATCAATATCAACTTCCCACTGGGCATTTAGTGGGTGTTTGCGAAGCGTGACGCCATAAAGATTGGCGTAAACAGGGTAGAAGCTATAGGTGATTGAGGGGACATCCAGCGGTGCGTCATGGCAGAAGAAGGCCTGAAACGCAAACGCGAGCACTTCATCTGACCCATTGCCGACGAAGGTTTCTGCCACGCTAACCCCATAGCTTTCAGCCAGCGCTGTACGCAATGCATAAGAGGTAGGGTCAGGATACAAGCGCAAATGATCGATGGCATAATTACGCAGCGCCTTGCTCACCCCTGGCGCGGGTGGGTAAGGGTTTTCATTGGTGTTGAGTTTAATAACCTGTTCGCGGGGCTGCTCACCTGGCACATAGGGGGTAAGCTCCCGAACAGCTGGACTCCAGTATTGGCTCATGCGGGTAACCTGATTATCCTAATGTTAATACCCCATGGTCACCCGATGGCTGCCCGAGCGCAAGCATTCAAGTAAGTAAGGGGGTGGGCGTCGCACCTTGTAGCGGTTATGCTGTCATAAGCGCGCGAAAGAAATGTATGTCCAACACGATAAGGAGACACTCAATGCAATTTAGGAGTTTGCTAGCCGGCTCGGCTATGTTGGCACTGCTGGCGGGCTGTGCAGCTGGCCCGACGGGCCAGAGTGAAGATGCAGGAATGACTGCTTCTCAAGTCAATTACCAAGGTACGCTGCCTTGCCGCAACTGCGATGGTATCGACTTGGATGTGACGATGATAGGCGAAGAAATGAGTGCTCCTGAAGAACGGACGTTCACGTTAAACGCCACTTATCGTAATCATCCACAAACACCACCAGACGAAAACTATGCAGGTAACTGGGAAGTGTTGACGGGCACGCCGTCTGATCCGGATGCTACTGTCTATGAATTAACGCCGAATGGCGATGGTCAGATTTACTACTTCCAGCGTATCAGTGAGCGCACGCTGGAGCTAATCGACCCAGAGCGTCGTCGTTTCGAGAATGGCGAAATGCTGCAGTTACAGCGTCAATAAAGTGTGAAGCGACGCTCAAAGGCGGCCATTGGCCGCCTTTTGCATTTCTAGCGATCTGATGCATAAATCTCAGTGGCGACATCAAGATATCAACAGGAGCAACATGGCGGTGGCGAAAGCGAAGAGTGCCTTTGTATGTACCGAGTGCGGTGCAGAGTATCGAAAGTGGCAAGGCCAGTGCTCCAGCTGCCAGGAGTGGAACACGCTAAGTGAGATTCGTTTGGCCAGTGCGCGACCTGGAGGTGGTACTGCGACGGGACGAGCGGGCTATGCTGGAGACCTGTCGCGCGATGTAGTGGATCTTAGCAATGTGAATCTCAGTGAGGTTCCTCGCCTTACCTCGACCTTTGCCGAGTTTGACCGTGTGCTGGGTGGTGGCTTAGTGCCGGGTTCCGCTGTGTTACTGGGGGGGAATCCAGGCGCTGGTAAATCTACACTGCTTCTACAAACTGCCTGCAAGCTCGCCCAGCAGCGGCGTATTCTATATGTCACTGGGGAGGAGTCGCTTTCCCAAGTCGCCATGCGCGCCCACCGCTTACAGCTGCCTACTAATGGCTTGAAAATGTTGGCCGAGACCAGCGTGGAAACCATCTTGGCGGTATCTGAACGGGAGAAGCCAGAGATTCTGGTGATTGACTCCATCCAGACTATGCATCTGGAAGATATCAGCTCTGCGCCGGGAGGCGTTGCCCAGGTACGGGAATCTGCGGCAGCGCTGACACGCTTCGCTAAGCAAACGAACACGGTTCTTTTGCTGGTTGGTCATGTGACCAAAGATGGCACGCTGGCGGGTCCTAAAGTGCTGGAGCACATGATTGATGCTTCGTTGCTATTAGAGGGCGGAGCTGATTCTCGATTTAGAACGCTCCGCGGCCAGAAAAACCGCTTCGGCGCGGTGAATGAGCTGGGTGTGTTTGCAATGCTCGAGCAAGGCTTGAAAGAGGTTAAAAACCCCAGTGCGATTTTCCTCTCACGCCAAGAAGAGCAGGCACCCGGTAGCTTGGTCATGGTGGTGTGGGAAGGCACTCGGCCAATTCTAGTGGAGGTGCAGGCATTGGTGGATGAGTCTGCCCTGGGTAATCCTCGCCGTGTTGCCGTTGGCGTCGATCAAAACCGACTTGCCATGCTGCTAGCCGTATTAAATCGCCACGGTGGTCTGTTTACCGGTGATCAGGATGTCTTCCTTAACGTGGTGGGTGGAGTGAAAGTGCTCGAAACCAGTGCTGACTTAGCGGTGCTGTTAGCCGTGGTGTCCAGTCTGCAAAATCGCGCACTGCCAAAAGAGCTGGTGGTGTTTGGCGAAGTGGGGCTTTCAGGAGAAATTCGACCAGTGCCCAGTGGGCAAGAACGCATTGCTGAAGCGGCTAAGCACGGTTTTCTAAGGGCAATTGTTCCGCGCGGCAACGCACCCAAGCAGGCTCCGAAGGGAATGGAGGTTATCCCTGTCGATAAATTGAGCGATGCCCTGGAAGCGTTGTAGCGTAAGCTATGCTAAGGAAAAGCATTAAGACTAAGGAGAGGCGCCATGAGTGCAATTCGGTTAACCCAATATAGTCACGGAGCGGGTTGCGGCTGCAAAATTGCACCAGATGTACTGGATGGGATTCTTGCTAAAGCTGGGCCTGCCGCGGGCCATAAACGCCTCATTGTCGGTAACAAGGGACGCGAAGACGCAGCGGTGTATGATTTGGGTGATGGCCGCGGCATGATTGCGACCACCGACTTCTTTATGCCGATTGTCGATGACCCCTTTGATTTTGGTCGTATTGCTGCCACTAACGCGATTAGCGATGTCTATGCCATGGGTGGCACGCCGGTCATGGCATTAGGGATTTTAGGTTGGCCGCTGGATAAACTCAGCGCAGAAATCGCGGGAGATGTTGTTGCCGGTGCCCAGGCTGTTTGTCGTGAGCTAGGGGTAGCGTTAGCGGGCGGTCACTCGATCGATGCTCCTGAGCCGATGTTTGGTTTGGCGGTCAACGGGTTAGTCGATTTAGCGCATTTAAAGCTCAACAGCCAAGCAAAGCCTAATGACCTGTTATTCCTAACCAAGCCACTTGGCGTAGGGCTACTAACCACAGCCGAAAAACGGGGTTTGTTAGAGGCTGGCCATCACGGCCTTGCTCGTGAAACGATGCTCAAGCCCAATCATATCGGTGTTGAGTTAGCTAAGGTGAAAGGCGTTAACGCTATGACGGATGTCACCGGGTTTGGCCTTGCTGGACACCTAGCTGAAATGTGCAGCGCAAGCGGTGTGATGGCGCAGATCGATTTTCGCCGCTTACCCCGTTTAGCAGAAGCCGAAGCCTACCGTCGGCAGGGCGCTGTCCCCGGGGGTTCGCTGCGCAACCGCGAAGCCCTTGGCAAAGCGTTGCCTGCGATGGACGATGCTCACTGGCAATGGCTGTGTGATCCTCAGACGTCAGGTGGTTTGCTGATCAGTGTCGACCCTGCCTGGGAAGACGATGTAGAGCGTATTGGTCGTGAGCACAGTCTTACCTTGGTGCCGTTTGGCACCATGAAGGCAGCTCAAGGCGACGTTTTGATTGAGGTCATTGGATGACGCTAGCCACTGTTCCGGCATCATTGAACTTAATTGCGCAAACAACACCGCTGATAGATGTGCGCGCCCCGGTTGAATTTATTCAAGGCAGTTTGCCTGGCGCGGTTAACTTACCGTTAATGGTTGATGATGAGCGCCATCAAGTGGGCATTGCTTATAAACAGCACGGACAGCAGGTGGCAATCGGGTTAGGTGAACGTTTAGTCAGCGGTGACACTAAACGAGCACGCGTTGACGCGTGGCTGGGATACGTAGCGCGTCAACCAGACGCTATTATCTACTGTTTTCGCGGAGGGCTGCGTTCGCAAATTGCACAGCAATGGCTTGCTGATGCAGGCATCAACAGGCCGCGCATTGACGGTGGCTGGAAAGCGATGCGGCAACGGCTATGTCAGCGCATTGATGAGGCTGCCAGCCAGCCGATGCTGGTCGTGGCGGGGCTGACGGGTTGCGCGAAAACGACGCTAATTAATCAATTGAGTAACGGCATTGATCTGGAGGCGTTTGCCAACCATAAAGGATCGGCTTTTGGGAGGCAGCCAGAAGAACCGACAACACAAATTGATTTTGAACATGCCTTAGCCAAGCGCTTAATTGGGCTGACGGGAAGCTTAGTGGTAGAAGATGAGTCGCGGCAAATCGGTAATGCCAATATTCCGCTTACCTTTTGGCATGCCCTGCAGCGTGCGCCGCGAATACGCATTGAGATGCCCTTGGATTGGCGTTTAGAGCAGTTGCGCCGTGACTATATCGAAGCACTTGAACAGCGCTACACTGCCCGTTACGGCCAGCAAGAGGGCTGGCAACGTATGCGACTCCAATTAGCCAATGCCCTGGAGCGTTTGGCGAAACGCTTAGGCAATGCCCGATTGCAGCGTCTACAGCGATTACAAGGTATGGCGTTTGATGCCCATGCGCTAGGGAATATTCAAGCCCACGAAGCATGGCTTGCGCCACTGTTGACCGAATATTACGACCCACTTTATCGCTATCATCTTGAAAAGCAGCGAGATAACCGTCCTGTGGAACTGCATGTTGGCGATTGGGAAAGCTGCTTAGAAGCCGCTAGGCAGTGGAGCGCTTAGCGGCGTTGTATTCATCTATAGCTTATGCCGCTTTCAGCCATTGGGTCATCACGCGGTCTAGCAGCGGGGCTAACTGATGAAAGCGTCCAGCATCTTCTAGGATCTGTTCACTGGTTTGTATAAAGCGTCCTGCTGCGGCAGTTTTGGGCTGTGGCCACTCATCGGCATTGAGCAGTGGTGATACGCTAGAAGCCGTCGCTTCGAAATGACACAGTAAACCGACGACACGCCCGGCGTCCCACGAAAAACCTTGCAGTGGTGCTGCTGCACTGCCGCCTAGTGGTAGTGCGCTTTCCGGTAAGCTAAACACGAGGCGGTGCCTCATAAATGCCTCAAATTGTTCGGGTAGGTCAAAGGTGCTTTCTGGGGCAAGTGTTATTTGGTGCCAGCCAATTTCAGGGTAGGTGCCTGGTGCAATAACGGCATCCAGCGCCTCCGCTATCCACAGTGCGCCCAAGCCAATACCCAATACTGGTTTCTGCCCATCCAGATAGCGGTTAATCAGCTTGCGTTCGGCTTTAAACCAATCGGGTGGATCATTCACTAGACGTTCAGGGCCATCCAGTATAATTAGCGCGTCGCACTCACCTGGTCGTGGGGTTAGCTCGCCCGCATAAAGATGAAAAACGGTGTAACTATGGCCCATACTCTCAAGCCAGTCAGTTAGACGAGCGGGACCATGGTCAGGGCCGTGCTGTAGCAGATGGATATGCATGGTAATCTCCTCGCCGGCCGATGTTAATAACGCGATAGGGATCTCCTGCCGCGTTTGTGCGACGATAACGTATCGCGTTCATTTCACCAATATTGTGACCCAGGAAATCAGCATGGTGGCTAAACCCCTAGGATTTTACCAGCGGCTTCAACAGTTGCCGTTGCCCGCTCAGCAAGCGTTTATGGCAGCCCTATGTGAACGTCTGCTACCTAACTACGCGCTTTATCAACAAACCGCGGGGGTAGGTGACGAGCATACACTGCGGACTGTGCTGAGCCTGGTGTGGGAACGTTTGAGCGTTTCGAATGCGAGCATAGACTTTGCTCGGCAAGCGGAAAAACTGGCTGAGTGCGAACCTCCTGAAGATGATGAGAGCTTTGGAGCGCGCCGAGCGTTAGATGCTGTTGTGTCGGTATCCGCGCTGCTGGATACGTTGCTGGGGGAGTCGCCCGAAGCCGTGTTAGATGTCAGCCGCACCTCGCGAGCGGGCGTGCGCGCTTTTATCGAGCTAACGGAAGGTGAAGAAGATGCCCAGGCGCTTGCGCTGATCATTCGCGACCATCCCTTGATGGCCGACGAAAATGATTTCCAGGACGCTGTTTTGGACGCCGTGAGCGAGCCAATTAATAAAACCTCCCTAAAAGAAATTCGTCAGCTAGGGCGTAATAACGGCATTAGTAATCTTGGTTTAACCTTAGACGAAGGCGAGGAGTAACGGTCGAAGCTGGTTAAAACCGCAGGCCCGCCGTGACCATCATGCCGGCGGTGCCGAAGATGATAAGGTCTGATTCTACACGCCCCCATTGCACGCCAATGCTGGGTAGCAGTGCAGGCGCCGTGCCTAAATGGTTAAAGGGAATCTTGTCGCGATATTCACCTTTATAGCCGTGTAGTAGCCCGCCAGTTAGCTTGGCGCGTACGTTGATCTCTTCGGCAAATTGCCAAAGCGGGAATTCACGCCCAGCATAAAAATACCAGGTTGGTTGATCAAATGAGTTTTTAAACCATGCCGCCCCTGTTAACCAGCGGTCTGGATTATGTAGTTCAATGCTTGCCAGTTTTTGCTGATTGGTATGGTCAGGGTCAGGATCGAAGTGGCGCGTTAGCAAACTGGTTTGCACCAGTGTGTGATCAAGTTCTAAGGTGGGAGGCCAATCTGGCAAAGAAAAGGCTGAGACGGTAGTGCTCAGCCAAATCCCTGCTATCCCTCCTGCCCATTGATAATAACGAGGCATGTCACTGCTCCTGAGAGAAGGGCTTTTTGCTAAGTGGTTTCGCTAAAGGCGCATTTCGATGCCGTGCTCCGCCATGTAACGTTTTGCTTCTGGTATCGTATATTCACCAAAGTGGAAGATGCTTGCTGCCAATACCGCATCGGCACCACCTTTGAGTACGCCGTCTACTAGGTGATCCAAGTTTCCTACACCGCCAGAAGCAATCACCGGCACGCTAACGGCTTCAGAAATAGCATGGGTAACCCCCAGATCAAAGCCCACTTTAGTGCCGTCGCGATCCATACTGGTGAGCAATAACTCGCCAGCACCAAACTCTACCATCTTTTTGGCCCACTCGATGGCATCCAGTCCCGTTGGTCGACGCCCACCGTGAGTGAATATTTCCCAGCGAGGAGGCTCGCCTTCTTTAGACACCTTCTTAGCGTCAATCGCCACCACAATACATTGGCTGCCAAAGCGCTCGGCGGCTTCGCGAACAAACTCGGGGTTGGTCACCGCGGCGGTATTGATGGAGACTTTGTCAGCCCCTGCATTCAGCATCGTGCGAATATCATCGCAACTGCGGATGCCTCCCCCCACGGTGAGGGGAATAAACACTTCACCGGCAATGCGCTCTACCATGTCGACCGTTGTGTCACGGTTTTCATGGCTGGCGGTAATGTCGAGGAAGGTGATTTCATCGGCACCCTGCTGGTTATAGCGCTGAGCAATTTCGACCGGGTCGCCTGCATCACGGATGCCAACAAAGTTAACGCCTTTCACCACGCGTCCGGCATCGACATCTAAGCAAGGGATAATACGTTTCGCTAAACTCATTTGTCGCCTCCGCTAAGCTGGTCGCTCAAGCGCTGAGCTTCTGCCACATCGAGGCTGCCTTCATAGATCGCGCGGCCGGTAATCGCGCCTAAAATGCCGCTGTCAGCGACATCACACAGCGCACGAATGTCGTCTAAATTGGTGACGCCACCGGAAGCAATCACCGGTAAGCCACCTTCGCGGGCTAGCGCAGCCGTGGCTTCTACATTGACGCCTTGCATCATGCCATCGCGGGCGATGTCGGTATAGACAATGCTGGAAACGCCGTCATTGGCAAAGCGCTTGGCGAGCTCGGTCGCCTTTAAAGTGGATACTTCCGCCCAGCCATCGGTGGCCACATAGCCATCTTTAGCATCCAGGCCAACAATAATGTGGCCTGGGAACGCACGGCACATTTCGCCCACGAAGTTCGGCTCTTTAACTGCTTTAGTGCCAATAATGACGTAAGAAACCCCGGCATTTAAATAATGCTCAATGGTTTCCGCTGAGCGGATACCGCCGCCAATTTGGATGGGCAGCTTAGGGTAGGCGCGCGCAATTGCGGTGACTGCCTCGCCGTTCATCGGCTTGCCTTCAAAAGCGCCGTTTAGGTCAACCAAGTGCAGGCGGCGAGCACCCGCTTCTACCCAGCGAGCGGCCATGGCAACAGGGTCATCGCCGTAGGACGTTGAATCTTCCATGCGGCCTTGCTTCAAGCGCACACACTGGCCGTCTTTGAGATCAATCGCGGGAATTACCAACATTGTGAAACCTCTCAGGGCGTCCAGGTGACAAAGTTTTCTAGCAGGCGAAGGCCCGCGCGGGAGCTTTTTTCAGGATGGAACTGCACAGCGAAGGTGGCGTCACGGCCAATCGCTACATGGGCGCAAACCTTGCCGTACTGGGTAGTACCAAACACTTGCGCGTCGTCAGTCGCATTAACGTAGTAGCTGTGTACAAAATAGAAGTGTTCGTTATCGTCAATGCCTGACCATAGCGGGTGATCGTGATGCTGCGCTACAAGGTTCCAGCCCATGTGCGGGACTTTTAAGCGCTGTTCGTAATCATCGCGCATATTGGCCGGAAAACGATCAACGCTGCCATGGAAAAAGCCTAGGCAATCTACGCCACCGTTCTCTTCGCTACGTTCCATCAGCATTTGCTGGCCCACGCAAATACCCAATAGTGGTTTCGCTTGACGGGTAAGGATGTCATCGACTAAGCCGCGTAGCTCGGTACGTTCCAGCTCGCCTACACAGTCCCTAATAGCCCCTTGGCCCGGGAGTACTAGGCGCGTTGCACCTAGAATACGTCGCGGGTCGCGAGTAATAATCACATTTTCGTGGGTGACGTGCTCAAGCGCTTTTGCCACAGAGTGCAGGTTGCCCATTCCATAATCGATTACCGCGATGGTCATAAAGCGCTCCTTGTGATCGTTGGCGAGCTACCACTCGCTGCAATACCCGGCATTATAGGCTTCCTTTGGTAGACGGCATTTGTCCCGCCATACGCGGGTCTTCTGCCACCGCCATGCGCAGCGCGCGGCCAAACGCTTTAAATATAGTCTCAGCCTGATGGTGAGCATTAAAGCCTTTTATATTGTCAATATGCAGGGTGACGCGCGCATGGTTGACGAAGCCTTGGAAAAATTCCCAAAACAGCTGGGTATCCATACGGCCAATGGTATCGCGGGTGAAGTCGACATTCATATAGAGACCTGGACGGCCGGAGAAGTCGATAACCACACGGGACAACGCTTCATCAAGAGGAACGTATGCATGCCCGTAGCGATAGATGCCGCGTTTATCGCCGATCGCTTGGTGAAATGCTTGGCCTAGGGTAATGCCTAGATCTTCAACTGTATGGTGATCATCGATGTGCAGATCGCCTTTTGCGTCAATGTCGAGATCCACCATCCCATGACGAGCCACTTGATCAAGCATATGGTCAAGAAACGGAACGCCGGTGTCGCTGCGGAGACGGCCTTCGCCATCAAGGTTGACGCTGACCGTAATCTGCGTTTCGTTGGTGTCACGGCTTACCGTGGCAATACGCGCTGACATGTTGCATCTCCTGCGCTGATGCGCACTCTGAGGGGGTATTGGTGGATCGTCGGGTAATGTTAACACCGCCAGATCAAAGCATAACCTGTGCCAAAAGCGACCATTATAGTGAATCGGCACCCCCATCCGCTACAATGCGCGAAAGGTAGCCGCCTTTGCTGGCGGTAGAATAGCAGCCTTGCTGCTTTGGCAAAGAGGATTTCACCATGCCGGTGACATTGGATTACGTCGACCAGGCCCGTTGGGAAGCAGAGGAGCAGGTGCGTATTGACCTAATACGCATTTATGAAGATGCGCCCCAAGAGCGAATGCCTACACCAACGGTCGCCCCTTTTATTGAACAGCATTTAAAAGGGCAGCACTTTTTTGCCTGCGCACATTTTAATGATCGACTGCTCGGTGCAGTGGCGATAAAAGAGGCAGCTGACCGCGCCTGGTGGCTCTCCGAGCTGTGCGTGCGTAAACCCACCCGACGGCGTGGCGTAGGCACACGACTAATGGCACTGTTAGGAGAGCAGGCAAAACAGGAAGGACGTGTGCTGCGCATCGCAACGTCGTCGCTGCCGTTAGCCGATCGAGTACTGCTCTCAAAGCTTGGTTATCGCCCCGTAGCCCCTGAATCATCCGCGCCGTCGGATGATTCCATCACCAGTGATTTTGTTGAGCTCGACCCACAAGGAAAAGGGCAATGAATCATCTACTACGTATTTTGCTGGCCGCGGTAGGTATTTTAGCGATTGTTGCCGTTGCCGCAGTGGTGTATGTCACCACTTTTCTTGACCCAGAAGATTTCAAGCCTCGGCTAACTGCGGTGGTAGAAGAACAAACTGGCCTGAATCTAGCGTTGGAAGGCCCGATCACATGGTCATTTTATCCGCGTATAGGGGTCAGTGTTGAGCAGGCAAAAGCGTGGCTGCCAGAGCAAGCTCAGGACGAGAGTGCGTTTGCCGCCATTGAGCGAGCTGAAGTTAGCGTCGCCTTTGCCCCTTTATTACGCGGCGAAATCGCGGTTGATGGCTTAACCCTAGATGGCATGCGCTTAAACCTTGAAAAGGATGAGCAGGGCGAAGGTAATTGGCAGCCGTTACTAGAGCGCCTCGCTGAGCAGGGTAACGAAACAGCGGAAACGGTACTGGCGCCTGCAAGCGCTGGCCCCAACGCAGATGCTGGAAGTTTGTCGGTGGTGCTGAATATTGCCAGCGTAGAAGTGAAAAATGCTGATATTCGCTTCCGTGATGAGCAAAGCCAAGCGCTTTGGCGTGTGCAGCCGCTCAATATTTCAGGCGCCAACGTCAATCCGTTACGCTCCTTCCCTTTAAAAACCATGTTTACATTAACTAAGCATAATCGCTTAGATGCAGAGGTGTTGGAGCGTACGCCCGACCTGACCAGCGAAGTGAATCTCGAAACTCGTCTTCGTTTAGGTTTGAAAGATGAGCAGTTGGTTTTTGAAAATATCCAGCTGACGACCCGTACGCGACGCTCTGGAGAAAGTGATCCGCAGCAGCTTAGTTTGAAAGCAGCTGAAATAGTTGCCCGAATGGGGGAGCAGCAACTTACGATTCGCGAGGGTGTCGTTGACGCGGGCTTACGTCATCCAGACAATTGGCAGGGTAGCCTCGCGCTTTCGTTGGCATTTGGTTTGGAAAGTGACTGGGCGGCGCAAACTGCTCAGTTTAAAGATGCTCAGTTAACCGGGCCGGATGGGCTGAGAGTCAGTGGTCATCTCAATGTCGAAAAGTTTTTAGACTCTCCTCAATACAGTGGCCAACTCACCGCAGCGCCTTTTACATTGCGGCCTTGGTTATCTCGCGCAGGCATTACTCTCAAGACGGCCAATGAAAGTGCCCTGAGAGATGTGGCGATGACTAGCCCAATTGAAGGCGATATGACGAGTATTGCATTGCCGCGTCTTTCCTTAGTAGTGGACGACAGTACCTTTACAGGTAATATTTCCGCCGCGCTGGACGGTACTCGGCTCGCCTTTAATCTGGAAGGTGACCAACTGAATATTGATCATTATCTGCCTGGTCCGGAAACCGCTCAACAAGCTAGCCGAGGTATACTGCGCAAAGCCTTTGCCCAAACCGATGGGGCACTATTGCCTCAGGAATGGCTGAGCACGCTATCGCTAGAGGGGGGCTTAAGCGTCGACCAGCTTGTGCTGGCGGGACTAACGTTCGATGACACTTCGCTAAGCTTGCGCGGCGAGAATGGAGTGCACCAACTGACAGCCTTTGAGTCACGTTTTTATGAGGGCGAGCTTAATTCGACTGGCCGTCTAGATGCGACAGCGAACATACTGGAATGGCAGATTTCTCCAAGTGTCAGTGATGTTCAGGTCGCACCGCTCATTGAAACCTTTAGTGAAGAGGCATCACCGTTACGAGGCCGCTTTAACTTGGAAGGTGCACTGACGACTCAAGGCAATCGCCGTGACGTGCTCATCAATAATCTTAACGGCGAGCTAACTGCGCAGCTAAGCGACGGAGCGATTCTGCAAACGAATATCTCTCAGCAAATGTGCGAGATAGTGGCGCAGCTAGAGGGCGAAAGCACCCAGCGCGAATGGGAACCTGATACGCGTTTTGAACGGTTTGATGCGACCTTCCAAGTGCGTAATGGTGTAGTAAATAGCGACGATTTGCTTATCACCCTTCCTGGTATTGATGTACAGGGTGAAGGCGAATTCAGTCTCAATACGCTGAATTTTACGACTGAGGCAAATGCTAGGTTGGTCGACACAGCCGATGCCGCCTGTAACGTGAACTCGCGTTTAGAGCAGTTGCCTCTTCCAGTTCGTTGTGAAGGCCATGTGGGCGACGATAAAACCCAGTGGTGCCGATTTGATCGTTCGGCTTTCCAAGCAGCGGTGATAGACCTACTACGTAATGAAGCAGGCGGCCGTCTTGAAGAAGAGCTTGAGGAGCGGCTGGGCGATTCGCTTGATCAAATTGACGAACGCCTAGGAGAAGGCGCTGGTCAGGAACTTCGTGAGGGGATTCGTCGTCTATTTAACTGAGCATTCATGCACGTTTTGAAGCGATACAATCAGTGTGCGCCGGCCTTACCGCCGGCGCTTTTTTGCGTGTTAGTTAGCCACATAATAGCAAGGCCAACTGACGGCTAATTGCAGGGTGCCGTTTTACTGTTTAAGGAAATCCTATGGCCGACATGTTTACACCGTGCCTCGCGGCGGAAGAGTTTCAACGCCGCTTGCTTACCTGGTTCGATCAGTATGGCCGGCATGACCTGCCTTGGCAGTCGCCCCGAAGTGCCTACCGGGTATGGGTATCTGAAATTATGCTCCAGCAAACCCAAGTCGCGACGGTTATTCCCTACTTCAAACGCTTTATGACGCGCTTTCCCACGTTAGAAGCACTGGCCAACGCACCTCAGGACGACGTGCTGCATCTCTGGACCGGGCTGGGTTACTACGCCCGTGCCCGTAATTTGCATAAAGCGGCCCAAGTGGCGTTAGCGTCCCATGGGGGAGAGCTGCCAACGGACAGTGTCGAAGCGTTAATGGCGCTGCCAGGTATCGGCCGCTCCACTGCTGGCGCGATCATCGCGCAAAGCTCTGGTCAGCAGGCCGCGATTTTAGATGGCAATGTAAAACGATCGCTGACTCGCTTGCATGCCATTACTGGCTGGCCAGGCAAACCAGCAGTAGAGCGCTCACTATGGGCGTTGGCTGAGTATTTCACGCCCAATACCCGTCTTGCCGACTATACCCAAGCCATCATGGATTTCGGCGCCACGCTATGTAAACGCAGCAAACCTGATTGCCTGATCTGTCCGTTTAACGACGTATGCCGTGCCTATGCCCAAGGTGAGCCGCAACGCTTTCCCGAATCCAAGCCTAAAAAAGCCTTGCCGACGCGTGAAACCATTATGCTGATGCTACGAGACAGGCAAGGGCGGGTGTGGTTAGAGCAACGGCCACCCAGCGGCCTGTGGGGAGGCCTATGGAGCCTGCCTCAATTTGAGCAACATAGTGAACTGGACGATTGGCTGGCTGATCATGTGACGTCCCCCGAGCGCCATGCGCCACTGCCCAGCTTTACTCATACGTTTAGCCATTTTCGGCTATTGATTACGCCTCAGCCCGTCAGTTGCGATAGGCTGAACGGCGTAAGAGAAGATGGCGTGTGGTATGACGTTGACGCACCGCCCTCGCTTGGCTTGGCTGCGCCGGTTAAATCGCTGCTGAGCCAGCTGGCGCCTTTTTCCCTAGATCCAACGCCGGGGCCGTCGCGCTAACCTCACTCGCGTTATTACTTTTATATTCGCAGCGTTATTCAAAAAGGAGTACACCATGAGCACCACCGTTTTTTGCCGCAAGTACCAACAAGAGCTACCCGCTCTGCCATTTCCACCACTGCCAGGTAAGCAGGGCCAAGAGATTCAAGCCACGGTGTCTAAGCAGGCCTGGGAAGAGTGGCAGTCGTTGCAAACGCGCTTGATTAATGAAAAGCACCTCAACATGTTAGAGCCCGAGGCGCGCGCCTATTTGATGGATCAAATGCAGCGTTTTCTAAATAACGAAGCAACGGATCAAGCGGAAGGTTACGTGCCGCCTACCCAGGCTTAAGCGTTCAGGAAGCAAGGCTGTAAGGAGTGAAACTCGGTGCAGCCCACGGATGGCGCGGCTTTTGCACGTTTTGAGCCCTGCAAAGAAGTGCCCTAAGCACGTGACTAGAAAGAAAGTTTCACGAAAGTGTTGACGAAAAGCTGAGTTTTTAGTTTAATACGCACCGTTGGCAGCGGCCAGATAGCTCAGTTGGTAGAGCAGGGGATTGAAAATCCCCGTGTCGGCGGTTCGATTCCGTCTCTGGCCACCAAACGTTGGGGTATCGCCAAGTGGTAAGGCACCGGTTTTTGGTATCGGCATTCCCAGGTTCGAATCCTGGTACCCCAGCCATTGCCAACAAGATTTCTTGTTGATTGCAAAGCTTAACAGTGAAGCAATCATATTCTCAAGAAAGCGCGAAGAGCCGACATAGCTCAGTTGGTAGAGCAACTGACTTGTAATCAGTAGGTCCCGGGTTCGACTCCTGGTGTCGGCACCACTGAAAAGTGGTTAAAATCAGAGCGTTAGAGAATTAGATTAAGCCGTCCGAAAGGGCGGCTTTTTCGTATGTGTCTATAAAGTGTCTACAGCGTGGGCACCTTCACAACTGAACCTTGCAAGTTGGGTGACCAAGCTGCCATTGCAGAAAGATAGTCATCGTCCACCTCTATACTATAGAGAAAAATGACTATCCCCAGTTCATTTCCCCCATAGCTACTTTAGCGCCAATCTGTAGTGCAACGCTTAGCTTTGCATTTGGGTAGCGACGGGTCATTGCTTCAATGAGTTCATCGCTGTTATTCGCTTTGGCGAGCTCTTCTTCAAATGCTAATAGGTAGTCACGTGTATATTGAATCGCGGAAGCATCAATAGCTGCGTCAGGTTGCATGTGACCGGGTATAACGACCCTAGGAGAGCGTGCTGCCATTTCATCAAGCGCTTGTACCCAAGCCGCTCGCTGTTCAGCAGTAGGGGTGTCTGCTGTCCACACGTGTAGGTCTGAGAATACCAGCACACCTCCAAAAACAGCATCCAGGGAGGGAGCCCAGAGGTAGCGACGATTGGGCAGGCCCTCTACATTAACAATCTGAATGTCTTGACCATCGACTTGCAATGCTTGGCCATCAAACGCCTCGGGCATAACGATTTCATCAAGTGATTGTGGTCCGTTTTCTTGGAGCTGGGGTGACCATGTGGAGATTTTTTTCTCTACATTTCCCTTGATAGCATCAATTGTGGCGGGGGCGGCGATAACGCGAGCATCGAGAAATGCTGCTTGTATCGCGCCAAGGCCAAAATAGTAATCAGGATCGCTTTGGCTAATATAGACGGTAGTTAGCTGCTTACCGCTCTGTTGGATTGCCTCGGCAATTGCACGTCCATCAGATAAGGTAAAGCTGCTATCAATTAATACTGCCTCTGTCGCTCCCGTCACCAATACGGGCGCTCGGAAAAAGCCATTTTCTCCCGCAGGAAAATGCTGCCAACTTAATTGATCATCAGACGCGAGGCTCTTTTTTATGCCACTTAGGTTGCCAGTACTTATAGCCATGGATAATCCTAAGGCAGTTAATGACTTTAAAAACTGATCTGGCAACAGTTTTCCGGACACTTTTTTAAGCGGCTGCACGTAGCCTCGATTCATAGTCCGCTGGACTCATATAGTCGTTGCTGGAGTGCAGCCGCACCCGATTATAAAATACCTCGATATACTCGAAGATCGCCTGCCTCGCTTCCTCTCGCGTCTTAAAGTCCTCGTGATACACCAACTCGGTCTTTAGAGTATGAAAGAAGCTTTCTGACGGGGCGTTGTCCCAACAGTTACCCTTGCGGCTCATGCTGCACTTGAACTCATGCTGCTTGAGCAAGCCCTGGAAACTATCCGAGGCATACTGGCTGCCACGGTCACTGTGAACCAGCAGACCGGCTGCTGGCCGACGCTTAAAGATCGCCATGGTCAGCGCGTCGTTCACCAACGCTGCCGGCATCCGGCTATCCATGGACCATCCGACGACCGCTCGTGAGCAAAGGTCAATGAAGACGGCTAGGTACAGCCAGCCCTCCCGTGTCGGGATATAGGTGATATCACCGACATAAGCCTGATCAGGCTCTGATGCCGTGAAGTTACGATTCAGCAGGTTCGCGGCTACCGGCTTGTTATGCTTTGAATTGGTCGTCGCTTTGAACTTGCGCCGCATCTTGCACTCAAGGCCCTCTTCACCCATCAATCGACCGATTCGACGGCGGCTGACGGTTTCTCCGTCTTCAGCCAGTTGCTTTTGAATACGCCGTGTTCCATAGGTTGAGCGGCTTTTTTTATGATGTTCACGAATACTGGCCTTCAACGCCTGATCATCCCGGACTCGCTGGCTGGACGGTCTAGTTCGCCACTCGTAATAGCCACTGCGAGAGACTTCAAACACTCGGCACATCAGGGCAGTGCTGAACGTGCCCCGATGCTCCTCGATGAAGCCGTACCTCAGTTCGATTCTTTGGCGAAGAAGGCCGCCGCCTTTTTTAACAGTTCCCGCTCTTCCTTCAGCCGAGCATTCTCACGCCGGAGTTGCTTCAACTCTTCATATAGGTGCTTGTCGTCAACCGCACTACTCGAATCACTCGTCTGCTTGCCATGGAATTTATCGATCCAAGTATGCAGCGTGTTGACGTTAACGCCCAACTCGCGCGCCGACTGGGCGATCGGTTGATCGGATTCCACCGCTAGTTTGACGGCGGCTTCTTTAAACTCGGCTGTATACGAATTGCTTTTTTTCTGACTCATGGCACACACCTTGATGGGCAGATAATATTATCTGCGTCTGTGTGTCCGGGAAACTATAACCACTTCAAACATACGCCGAGTAGCCATTTTTTCTTTCTTCTGCAATTTTGTTTAGAGGGTCAATTGATTAAGTTGGCGCGTTATAGCGCGCGCATCTGTTGGGCTAGCGCACTGGGGTTGGCATACAACTCATTCGTGGAAAGAACCTTTAGGTTTCCACTCGACTGAGCGATGAACGTGGGCACTCCTCGAACGTTAAGCTTCTGCATTAGCGTTTGAGCCTGTGAAATGCGAGAACGATTGGAATGGATAAGTGTTTCACTGGCACCTGTCATTAACTCAGCCGCTTGTGTCAGCTCAAGTCTTTGTAGAATCTCAACCAACGTGACTTGAGATGTCACATCACGACCCTGTACGTAGCGTGCGTATTGGATTGCTTTTAAAGCCTCGAACTCATCGGCGGGTGCGGTAAGCGATACTGCCGTTAGCGCTAGCGTAGCGGCACTACTATCAAACCGCTGATGATGATCGCTTAACACGTGATCGCGATATAGTTGAGTGAATAGTTGCCCCGTTAGGCGCTCAATCCGCTGATCGTTACTCCAGGCATAGGCCGCGAATTCATGATCCATTTGCCTTCCGCCACGGCCTGAGAAAAGGCCGCTGGGTAACAGAACCACGTTTATATCGTCTGCCGCGATCACGTCTGAAACAGATGATGTTGCGCCATAGCACCAGCCACACAAAGGGTCGAACAGGTAATACAAAGTGTTATTCATCGTCGAGTCTCTCTATACATGATGGACTCGCATGCTAAAGAGATTGTATTGACGGATAAATACATACGAAGCATATTATGTGTATGGAAAAAGCATACAGTCGAAGTGGAAGTAAGCTAGGCGGATTTAATAACTTGCGGCGCTTAACTTACTTTGCGGCAGTGGTTGAAACGGGGTCTTTTACGGCCGCCGCAGAGCGTCTGGGTATCACCAAGGCGGTGGTTAGCCAGCAGGTGGCACGCCTTGAGCAAGAGTTTAGAACCTCTCTCCTCACGCGTACGACGCGATCGGTACAAGTTACCTCCGCTGGAAAAGTGTTTTACCAACGCTGTGCCTTGATTCTCCGTGAAGCTGAAGATGCTTTTGATGAGTTAGGCGAAATAGCCCAGGAGCCGACAGGCACATTACGATTGACGGCCCCTTTCGATTACGGTGTCACCTTTGTGGTGCCTGCGATTGCTGCATATACCCAGCAATATCCCGATTGCCGGGTCGATGCTACGCTGCGGGATCAAAAAGTCGATCTGATGGCTGAGGATATCGAACTGGCTATCCGTGTTGGTTGGCTAACAGAGGCAAGCGTGCAAGCAAGGAAAATAGGCTCTTTTCGGCAATTGCTCGTTGCATCGCCAAGCCTTGAAAAAGAGGTGGCGCAGCTCTCTCAGCCGGAAGAGTTATTGAAGTTCCCGTTCATTGCTAATAAAGCGCTGCCCCATCCATTGCAGTGGGAGTTTTCACTCAGTAAGGGTGAACGCAGAACCATCCACGTGCGCGCCTCAATCTTTCTTGATGCGACACTCGCGGTACGTGAAGCGTTGTACGCTGGTGCGGGAATCTCGGTATTGCCGGATTATGTCATAGCAGGCGATATAGCCGCCGGGCGCCTTATACATATTTTGCCCCAGTGGAGTTTGCCCTCCGGCGGCATACATGTCGCTTTCCCATTAGCACGTTTTCGTCCTGCGAAAGTGCGTGCGTTTGTCGACATACTTGTACGTAGAGAGCAGCAGCGACAAGAGGGCGCTTTCATTAAGTGAGCTTACCTGCAAACCGATGGCTAATAAAGATGCACGGCCTCAAATACTGCCACTGGTTTGCCATTGGCATTTTTAAGTGACAAGGAACCACCGTCTACTTGCCAAGTGTCTACGTTATTAAGTGTGCTTAGCATTGCCTGCTCGTTACGCATTTGCGTGTCGGGGCAGGCCATCATCGTGGTGCCAACTTGTTCAAATGCTATTTGCTTACCATCAACACGGTAACTGCCAATCAAGTTATTGCAGCCAGTTGAGCCAGCTAGCCGTGTATTTTCTTCATGGAGCACAAGATGAGGCTCGCGAAAGTTTTCAGCGGTGATGATGGGTTGCCCTTCAAGCGTGACCAGTTTCCAGTACGTATTGGTTAGCGTTTCGTCAGGCTTGACTGCTTGATGAGGCGCTGAGTGTGATTGGCACCCGCTCGCTAGCAGGATAATAAGAGTAGATGCGATAAGGGGTAATTTTTTCATAAAGCGTTTCTCTAGGTTTGCGTCATAAAATAATAATCGGATTGATAATGTTTTGCTACCTTAGCTTCTGTCCGATACTTTGTTAACAACCTGAGTCTGCTCTTGTTTTAATGCTTTATATAAATAGTAAACCTTTTTTTTATTCATCGCTGCTTGATTGTTTTTTTATAACACACCAGTTTGCTGGAGCTGTGAAAGGCTGAATGCGATATGAAGATGATGTGATGACTAAAATGTGATTAATTTTAATGTCATTGTCTCAGTTAAGTGGTTATGCAAAAGTTATCGAGTTACTTTTTCCGTAATT
>NZ_JABUZD010000074.1:0-73083 GCF_014897875.1 Halomonas sp. 3A7M | reverse complement strand
TTCAGGTGTCCGGGGTTGCCGGCTTCGCCGGGCAAACAAAAAACGCCGCCCATTAGGGCGGCGTTTTTCAAGACTATCAACTACTTAATTAGTCTTGGCCCATCTGCTGTTTGATTAGATCACCGATAGTGGTCGGACCACCTGCTTCCGGCTCTTGATCACGCAGCTTCTTCAGATTTTGACGAGTATCATCTTGCTCTTTCGCTTTAACCGACAGACTGATCTGACGGCTCTTACGATCAACGCTTACGATACGCGCTTCAATGCTATCGCCTTCATTCAGCACGTTACGGGCATCTTCAATGCGATCAGCACTGATTTCAGACGCCTTGAGGATAGCAACAACATCAGTCGCTAGCTCAACGTGTGCTTCTTTGGCATCAACTTCTACGATACGGCCTGTAACGATGCTACCTTTGTCGTTAACCGACAGATATTCAGCTACTGGATCGGAATCCATTTGCTTAATACCTAAGGAGATACGCTCACGCTCAGGATCGATTGAAAGAATAACGGCTTCAGCTTCGTCACCTTTCTTGAAGTTACGGACGGCTTCTTCGCCAGTTTCTGTCCAAGAGATATCGGACAGGTGAACCAGACCATCAATACCGCCTTCAAGGCCGATAAAGATACCGAAGTCAGTGATTGACTTGATGGTACCTGAAACACGGTCGCCCTTGTTGTATTCAGCGTTGAAAGTTTCCCATGGGTTAGCAGTACACTGCTTGATACCCAGAGAAATACGACGACGCTCTTCATCGATGTCAAGAACCATAACGTCAACATCGTCGCCCACTTGGACAACTTTAGACGGATGGATATTCTTGTTAGTCCAGTCCATTTCTGAAACGTGAACCAGACCTTCGACGCCCTCTTCCAGCTCAGCAAAGCAGCCGTAGTCAGTCAGATTAGTGACAACTGCGTGCACTTTGGTGCCTTCCGGGTAACGGTCTTTGATGTTGACCCAAGGATCTTCACCCAGCTGCTTAAGACCTAGTGATACGCGGTTACGCTCACGGTCAAACTTCAGCACTTTGACGTTGATTTCGTCGCCAACAGCAACGATTTCGGACGGATGCTTGATGCGCTTCCACGCCATATCAGTGATGTGCAGCAGACCATCAACGCCGCCGAGATCAACGAAGGCACCGTAATCAGTCAGGTTCTTAACGATACCTTTGATTTGCTGACCTTCCTGCAGGGTTGCCAGCAGTGCTTCACGCTCAGCACTGTTTTCAGCTTCCAATACAGCACGACGCGAAACAACGACGTTGTTGCGCTTCGGGTCAAGCTTGATGACTTTGAAGTCTAGCTCTTTGTTTTCCAGGTGCGCAGTATCACGAACCGGACGAACGTCAACCAGAGAGCCCGGCAAGAAGGCACGGATAGAGTCGACGTCGACGGTGAAGCCGCCTTTGACCTTACCGTTGATCACGCCCTTGACGACTTCGTCTTTCTCGAAGGCTGCTTCCAGAATCTTCCAAGCTTCTGCGCGCTTGGCTTTTTCACGGGACAGACGCGTTTCACCGAAGCCATCTTCTACGGCTTCAAGTGCAACGTGCACGTCGTCACCGATAGCGATGGTCAGTTCACCGTTCTCATCGCGGAATTGTGACGCAGGGATCTGACCTTCAGATTTCAGACCAGCGTTAACGGTAACCCAGTCACCGTCAATGTCGACAACCTGAGCCGCGACAATTGCGCCTGGCTCCATGTTGATGTCGTTAAGAGACTGTTCAAACAGTTCAGCAAAGCTTTCGCTCATGGTTTTCCTACGTGATCAACGTTGTTGAGGCATAAATGCCTTCTCCGTACCACCAGCAAGTACGGGCCTAATGTCATTCAGCTTTTGGAGGTGTTAGCGCTGGTTAGACCTGACCGGGCTCTCTGATATGGAGTTATCGCCCTGCCACGTCGTGACACCTTTCCAAAAACGCCGCAAGGGAGAATCAACTGCCGCTTACTATGCCACGTTGGTCTAGTAATTCGGTCAACTGATCAACCACTTCCGGTATGCTCAGGCATGTGGTATCAAGCGTTATGGCATCATCTGCCGGCTTGAGAGGAGCCACACTGCGCTGCGTATCGCGTGCATCGCGTGCCTGAATCTCCTTTAAAAGACTCGATAGACTAGCATCCACCCCGGCTTCCTGCAACTGTAGATGCCTACGCCGAGCCCGCTCCTGCGCACTTGCAGTCAGAAAAATTTTTAATGGCGCATCAGGGAACACGACGGTTCCCATATCACGGCCGTCGGCTACCAGGCCTGGCGGTTGTTGAAAATCTCGCTGACGCTGAAGCAATGCTTCACGAACTTGCGGTAGCGCCGCCACACGGGATGCGCGCTCACCAGCCTGCTCTGTGCGTATCGCTCGGGAAACGTCTTCACCTTCTAAAAGCGTTTGAGATTGCCCACCTTGTACTGGGAAAGCGACATCAAGCTGCGCAGCAAGCAATGCCAACGACGCCTCATCATCCAACGCCACATTATGCTTTAAAGCTGCCTGAGCAGTAAGCCGATAAAGCGCCCCACTGTCTAACAGGTGCCACCCCAGGCGTTCGGCGACCAACCCACTGATGGTGCCTTTACCTGCACCACCTGGTCCGTCAATCGTTAGCACAGGGGCGTTAATCGGCATTAGCTCCCTCCACACTTACCTGCATGCCGATACGCTGCGCCAAGGTCACAAAATCAGGGAAAGAAGTGGCCACATTAGCGCAGTCATCAATAATAATCTCATCGCTTGCACGCAAAGAGGCTATTGCAAACGCCATGGCAATACGGTGATCACCTAAGCTATCAATACGACCACCGCCATAGCTCGCCACGGCATCGTCAGCATTGCCAACAATATCAATACCATCTTCAACAACTGTGTGTTCAACGCCTAGTATCGCCAGCCCATCGGCCATTGCCTGAATCCGATCAGACTCTTTGACCCGCAGCTCTTCAGCACCGCGCAAGCGCGTTTTGCCTTGCGCGTTAGCAGCCGCGATAAATAGTGCAGGGAATTCATCAATGGCAAGCGGTACTTGATCAACCGGGATATCAATCCCTTTTAATGGCGCATAGCGAATACGGATATCCGCCACCGGCTCACCGCCTACCTCGTGCTCATTTTCAAGCGTTAAGTCAGCGCCCATCAGGCTGAGGATGTTAATCACACCAACGCGCGTAGGGTTGATACCCACGTGCTCAAGGGTAATGTCAGCCCCTGGCGTAATTGCCGCAGCGACGAGGAAGAACGTGGCAGAAGAAATATCAGAAGGGACATCTATCGGGCCTGCCGTCAGCTTACCGCCACCTTGAAGCCAGCAAGTATCGCCCTCGCGCGAGACCTCGTAGCCAAAACCATTAAGCATACGCTCGGTGTGATCGCGAGTAGGCGCTGGCTCACGCACGCGAGTTTCACCTTCGGCGTACATACCGGCTAACAGCAAGCAGGATTTCACCTGCGCACTGGCCATGGGCATGTCGTAGTAAATACCCTGCAATGCGGCGCCACCTTTGATCCTGAGTGGCGGGCGGCCACCTTCAGCGGTGTCGATAGTCGCACCCATCAAACGCAGAGGGTCAGCAACACGCCCCATTGGCCGCTTGGTTAACGACTCGTCACCGGTTAGCTCACTATCAAACGCTTGGCCTGCCAATAATCCCGCAAACAGGCGCATGGCAGTACCTGAATTACCCACGTACAGAGGGCCTGCCGGAGCTTTCAAGCCATGCATCCCTACGCCATGAATAGTAACCCGCCCCTGATATGGCCCTTCAATGGCAACACCCATTTCACGAAAAGACTGCAGTGTCGCAAGACTGTCCTCACCTTCAAGAAACCCTTTAACCTCGGTGACTCCCTCCGCCAGAGCACCCAGCATGATGGAGCGATGGGACATTGATTTATCGCCCGGCACACGCAGACGGCCTTGCGCCTGGCCGCCCGGCTGCACCCGATAAGTCACTTTACCGTGTGGTTGCATATGATATTCCGCCTGATAGCTGGTTTTATTCAATAACGTATCAAAATAATGGCGTGCATGACTGGCACGATCAAACGTTGCAATAAGGGCATCGCTATCGCCACTTTCCACCGCCTTCCGCAACCGAGTAAGCCCCGCCTCAAAATCATCTAACGACGACAAGACGGCGTCCCGGTTGGCAATAAAGATATCTCGCCACATAACAGGGTCGCTGCCCGCGATACGGGTAAAATCACGAAACCCGCCGGCTGCATAGCGAAAGATTTCTAGCCGCTCGTCTTGACGTGCCAGCGTATCGACCAACGAAAATGCCAGTAAATGCGGCAAATGACTGGTACGCGCCAACACTTGGTCGTGCCGCTCTACACTCATTTGCAGTACGTCTGCGCCAGCGGCAGACCACAACGCCTCAACCCGCGCAAGCGCTCCTGCGTCGACATTCGGCTCCGGCGTTAGTATCACTTTGTGATTGATATAGAGGGCGGGGTCTGCTGCAGCAACACCACTTTTTTCAGAGCCTGCAATAGGATGACCTAGCACCACTGTAGGGGGCATTTCCCCGAAGGCACGCACAGCACAGTCACGGATCGTCGCTTTCGTGCTGCCCACATCGGTAATCACCACGTTTTTAGACGCACGGTGAAGCGAACCTGCCAGGGTGGTCATCACACTCTCCATGGCCAATACCGGTACAGCCAAAATCACCATAGAGACGTCATCAAGCAGTTCTGCTAGCTGCGAACCGCCATGATCTATCAATCCTAAATCAATCCCCAAGGCGATTTCTGACGCATTGGGGTCACACGCTGAAATATGCCCTTTGAAACCTGAGTGCCGTAGCGCGGCGGCCAGCGACCCTCCGATCAAGCCAAGGCCAACAATCAGTAGGTGCGACTCTTGGCAAGATGAGCGAACTCCAGCGCTAGATTCCAACGCTTGCACAGCACACTCCGTCACAGCACGCCTAGAGGATAGGAGCCAAGCACACGCAGCTCAGAAGCACGTAGTCTTACTTCTTCGAGCACTGCCGCTACCTGCGGCTCATCCCGATGCCCTTTGAAATCGATAAAGAACACATAATTCCAAACACCAGTCCGCGAAGGCCGTGTTTCGATCCGCGTTAAATCAATGCGGTGACGATGGAACGGTTCCAACAGATCATGCAGTGCACCGGGCTGGTTACGCATAGCGACAACAATTGAGGTTTTATCCTCGCCAGATATCGGCACATCTTGATTACCAATAATCAGAAAGCGCGTGGAATTATCAGGGCGATCTTCAATCTTTTCGGCAATGCGCTCTAGACCATACAGTTTGGCCGCCATATCTCCGGCAATTGCTGCACTGTGCCACTCTGTTTTGACCAGCTTGGCAGCTTCTGCGTTAGAGGAAACTGGCACCCGCTCAGCGTGGGGATAGTGAGCATCAAGCCATTTACGGCACTGGCCAAACGATTGAGGGTGGGAATAGATGCGTGAGACCTTATCCCGACGCGTGGTTTCACTAATTAGCAGGTGGTGGTGAATGCGTAGCACCACTTCACCGCAGATCTTGATAGACGAGTCCATAAAGGTGTCGAGCGTATGATTGACAACCCCTTCGGTGGAGTTCTCTACCGGCACCACCCCATAATGAACAGCACCTGCCTCTACTTCACGAAAGACTTCATCAATCGCTGCCATCGGCATACTGACAGCGCTCTCACCAAAGTGCTTAAGCGCCGCCTGCTGGGTAAATGTACCCTCTGGGCCTAGGTAGGCAACTTTGACTGGCTGCTCCAGCGCAAGGCACGCCGACATAATCTCGCGGAACAGCCTCGCCATCTCTTCTGAGTCTAGCGGGCCAGGATTCAACGACATAATGCGGCGCAGCACCTGCGCCTCCCGCTCAGGACGATAAAATACGGCGTCTTTATCTTGAGCAAGCTTAACGTGTGCCACCTGCTGGGCGCAGTTGGCGCGCTCACTAATCAAGCGCAGAATATCGCCATCCAACTGGTCGATACGTTGACGTAAGTCGTCTAATTTAATTGGCGTATCGGACATGATGGTTAGCCTCTTCGTTGTTCAAAATCCGCCATAAAGGCGATTAGCGCGTCAACGGCCTCTTCAGGCACCGCGTTATATAAACTCGCACGCATGCCGCCAACACTACGATGGCCCTTTAGGTTAAGAAGCCCCGCCTCGTCAGCTTCTTGCAGGAATACGCTGTCTAAACTGCTGTCGGCCAGCACAAACGGAACATTCATGCGGGAACGGTTACGGCTGGCAATCGGATTAGTATAAAAATCACTGGCATCAATAGCGGCGTAAAGCTTCTGCGCTTTGCGCCGGTTAATGTCATCCATCACCTCTAAGCCACCGATGTCATCTTTTAACCACTGGAAAACAAGGCCAGCCAAGTACCATGCAAACGTTGGCGGCGTGTTGACCATAGAGCCTGCGTCCGCAAGCATTTGATAGTCAAACAGTGACGGAATGGAGCTAGGCGCTTTGCCGAGCAAGTCATCACGAATAGCGACCAAGGTTAAGCCAGCCGGGCCAATGTTTTTCTGAGCCCCCGCGTAAATCACTCCAAACTGCGTCACATCAATAGGGCCGGACAGAATGTTCGACGACATATCGCAAACCAAAGGTACATCCGCGCCATCTGCACGTTGCACCCTTGGCGTGTAGTCGAACTCTAAGCCACCGATGGTTTCATTTGAGGTGTAATGCAAATAGGCGGCATCGCTGCTAATCGCCAATGCATGTTCATCAGGCACCGCTGTATGACCATTGACTTCACTGCACGCTGCCATATGACAGCTAAACCCTAACCGCCGGGCTTCACTAATCGCCTTTTTACCCCAAATGCCCGTTTGGATAAAATTGGCGCATCCCCCTTGACCAAGCAAATTCATCGGCAGCATCGCAAACTGCATGCTGGCTCCGCCCTGCAAGAAGAGCACTTTGTAATTACTGGGAATATCCAGCAAATGACGCAGATCTGCTTCTGCTCGATCAGCAATAGCGACAAATTCATCACTGCGATGACTCATCTCCATTACAGACAAGCCACGCCCTTGAAAGTCCAGCAGTTCGTTGCGCGCACGTTCAAGCACGGCAACAGGCAGGGCCGCTGGCCCTGCACAAAAGTTATAATGACGTGTCATCGGTTCCCTGTTCCTGTTCGCCATCGTCAGCGTTATCTGGCTTGCCGGGATCAACAGCATCGCTATCGACGACATCGGTATCAATCGCACCGGTGTCTAGAGCGTCTGCTTCTGAACTATCTGACTCAAGCTCATCTATTTCGGCAGGCTCATCCACACGGACAGTTTTAACTAGTTTTTCTTCTTTACCCAGGCGAATCAGCATAACGCCCTGAGTATTTCGCGAGGTCGTTGACACTTCCTCAACCCGAGTACGCACCAAGGTGCCACGATCAGTGATCAGCATCATTTCATCGCTGTCATAGACTTGCATTGCGGCCACTAGAGCGCCGTTACGCTCGCTGGTTTGCATGGCAATAACGCCCTGCCCACCACGACCACGCAGCGGGAATTCTTCTAGGCGCGTACGCTTACCGTAACCATTCTCACTGGCCGTGAGAATATAGATCTGTCCTTCAGCTTGAGCATTCTCGGCCGCGACAAGCTGGGTATCAGCATCTACATCGGCGTCATCTTCTGCGTCAATTTGTTGGCTCTTAGGAATGATCAAGCTAATAACTTCAGCATCCCCCGCCAGGCGCATACCGCGTACACCACGGGCGGTACGGCCCATGGCGCGCACATTGCCTTCTTCGAAGCGGATCGCCTTACCGTTGGAGGAAAGCAACATGGCGTGATCAGAGCCAGACGTAATAGCAGCCCCCACCAAACGGTCGCCCTCTTCCAAATCAATGGCGATCAAGCCAACACTACGTGGGCGAGAGAATTGCTCAAGACTGGTACGTTTAACGGTACCTTTCGCCGTGGCAAAGAAAATGTAGTGCTCAGGATCGTAATCACGCACTGGCAAAATGGCGTTGACGGCTTCGCCTTCTTCAAGCGGCAGCATATTGACCAGCGGCTTGCCCCGAGAACCACGACTGGCGTTCGGCATCTCATAGACTTTCAGCCAATACACCTTGCCTCGGTTAGAGAACAGCAGCACGGTGTCATGGGTAGATGCGACCAACAGGTGCTCGATAACGTCTTCATCTTTCATCGCGGTGGCTGACTTACCTCGCCCACCACGGCGTTGTGCCTGATAATCAGACAACGGCTGAGTCTTGGCGTAGCCTGAGCGGGAAACAGTGACCACCATATCTTCTTCAGCGATGAGATCTTCAATCGACAAATCAAGGTGGCTCGCCTGAATTTCCGTACGGCGGTCATCGCCATACTGCTCACGTACAGCATGCAGCTCTTCTCGGATGACTTCCATCAGACGATCTGGAGACGCCAGGATGGTCGTAAATTCGGCGATTTTCTCAAGAATCGACAGGTATTCGTCTAACAGCTTCTCGGTTTCAAGACCTGTTAGGCGATGCAGACGAAGCTCTAGAATTGCTTGAGCCTGCGCCGGCGACAGTCGATATTCCGTCGCCGCCGTATTTAGACCAAACCCTTCATCCAGCTCTTCAGGCTTGCATGAGGTTGCGCCAGCACGTTCCAGCATCGCGGTAACCTGTCCGGGCTGCCACGTTTTAGCCAACAGTTTTTCACGCGCTTCAGAGGCATTGGGAGATGCCTTAATCAGCTCGATCACTTCATCAATATTGGAGATGGCAACTGCCAAACCCTCCAACAAATGACCACGCTCACGGGCTTTTTTCAACTCATACAAGGTACGGCGAGTAACAACTTCGCGGCGATGGCGAATAAACGCCTCAAGCATCTCTTTGAGGTTAAGAGTGCGTGGCTGGCCGTTTTCCAGCGCTACCATGTTAATCCCAAACACATTTTGCAATTGTGTTTGCGCAAACAAGTTGTTGACGACGACATCACCTGACTCGCCGCGTTTGATCTCAATCACCACGCGCAGGCCGTCTTTATCCGACTCATCGCGGAGCTCAGCAATACCCTCGATTTTCTTCTCTTTTACCAGCTCAGCGATTTTCTCGATCAATCGCGCTTTATTCACCTGGTAAGGCAGTTCAGTGATAATAATGTGATCTCGACCACTCTTATCATCATGCTCAATCGTATGGCAGGCACGCACATAGATACGCCCACGCCCGGTGCGGTAAGCATCTAAAATACCCGCGCGACCATTGATAATGCCCCCGGTAGGGAAATCTGGCCCTGGAATGTACTGCATGAGGTCATCAACGGTGAGCGTGTAATCATCAATTAACGCCAGACAACCATCAATTATTTCCCGCATGTTATGGGGCGGGATATTGGTCGCCATGCCCACCGCAATCCCTGATGACCCATTGATTAACAGGTTAGGAACTTTGGTTGGTAGCACGGCAGGAATACGTTCGGTGCCGTCGTAGTTATCGACCCAATCGACGGTATCTTTTTCCAGGTCAGCTAGCAGCTCGTGGGCAAGGCGCGCCATGCGCACCTCGGTGTAACGCATGGCGGCCGCGTTATCACCGTCAATAGAACCAAAGTTACCCTGACCATCCACCAGTACGTGACGCATGGAAAAGTGCTGGGCCATACGAACGATAGTGTCATACACCGCACTATCACCATGCGGATGGTATTTACCGATGACATCGCCGACGACACGCGCCGACTTCTTGTACGGTTTATTCCAATCGTTGCTCAGCTCGTGCATGGCAAAAAGCACGCGCCGGTGAACAGGCTTGAGGCCGTCACGCACATCGGGAAGAGCGCGACCGATAATGACACTCATCGCGTAGTCGAGGTACGACTGTTTAAGCTCGTCTTCAATATTGACGGGCAAGATTTCTCTGGCGATGTCACCCATGAAAGTCAGATCCTTTGCACTGCATTGGCACTGCGAGAGTTGAAAGCGCTTAAAAAAGCCGCCCTTGATACCACAACAAGGCGGCGCGCAGAGTCAGCACCATCATACCACTGCATAAGCACCATGGGCAGTCAGTGGCAACGGCATTACGCTTTACGCTAAAAAGGCGTCTTTATCGACCACAAGCCCCTCAAACACCTCTCGCACGTCTCCTTCAATAGGAGCGGCCTTATTCGCCTTCACATCTAGCAGCACAAAGGTCAAATCTGCCTGAGCAACCAGTACGCCGTCTTGACGCACAATTCGATGATGGCAAATCGCGCTACGATCACCCACGTCTACTATGCCGGTCATAATCTGCAAATCATCGTTCTGAACAGCGGCCGCTCGATAATCAATATTCAAATTGACCACGACAAACGCTCGGCCTGCCTTATGAAGTTGATTTATCAGGCGCGGATGGTCATCAAAAAAAGCCCAGCGCCCCTCTTCCATAAATTCAAGATAGCGCGCGTTGTTGACGTGACCGTAGCCGTCTAAATGGTAACCACGCACTCGCAGAGCAACACTGGATATTGCTGTAGACATAACACCCCCATTTCTAAAAATCTGTTAACCATTCACAAAACCCTTCAAATCAAACACAAGTTTTAAACCAGTGCAACAACAAGGCAATCCCCTAAGGCGCTGGTAGGAAAGGCTTGGTTTCGCCATAATGTGCCACCTTTTAAATAGGATTGGTGACATGTGGTTTAAGCACCTACATTTATACCGCCTTCACGGCGCCCCTGAGCTTGATAGCGATACACTTGCGAATGCACTCGACGAGCATGCAGCCAAGCCGCTAGGTAATGCGGATGCACGTCGCTTAGGGTGGACAGCCCCGGCAGGACGACTGGGTGGTGGTCAGCGGCTGCATGAAATCCAAGGCCACCGACTACTTTCAGCCCTGCGCCAAGAGCGCTTGCTTCCTGCATCTGTAGTAAAAGAGGAAGTGGACGATAAAGTCGCTGATATCGAAGCCAGCGAAGGACGCAAGGTGACGCGCAAAGAAAAAACGGCGCTGAAAGAGCAAGTCACTGAGGAACTAATGCCCCGCGCATTTGTTCGCAGTCAGAAGATCGATTTATGGTGGGATACGCGTCATCAATTAATTGGCGTCAATGCCAGCTCTCGTACACGGGCAGAAGATGTACTGGATCTTCTGCGTGAAACGCTGGGTAGCTTGAAAGTCACGCCACTGACATCACAAACACTGCCTATCCGTGCGATGACGCAATGGCTGGGCGAAGCGGAAAGCCGCCCTGCTGATCTTGTGTTAGGGGATCAGGTTGAGTTAAAAGCCAAAGGCGATGATGGCGTGCTGCGCGCTCGCCAAGTTGATCTAGACAGCGACGAGATCCAGCAACTGCTTGAAAGCGGACGTCAAGCCAGCAAGCTCGCAGTTAGCCTGGAAGGTCGTTTAAGCTTTGTTCTGCATGATGATTTAGCGCTGAAATCATTGCGTTTTGGCGATGCATTAATAGAGGAAGCTGATCACGCAGATGATGGCGATGATGCACTTGCTCGCTTAGAAACTGATTTTATTTTGATGGCGCAGGCACTTTCTGACGATATTCCTCGCCTAATCGAGTGGCTGGGTGGTGAAGCTCAGCGCGAAGCTGCTACGCAGCCAGACGCTTAATTCAGCCGTTAGCCTGCTGATATAAACTGTTTATTTCTGCCTATATCCAACGGATCGCATGACTCATCACAACAACGCACTTAACGCTGACACCGCCAACGACCCCTGGGCTGACATTCGCCCCTATATGGATCATGAAGTGGCCAATGTTCTTGAGCGCCTATCACATGATAGCGAGCTTTTAAATGCATTGACTCAGTTCAGGCTTCCGCGCATGGCCAAGTGGGCGCCTCCCATTGCCCGCGCCTTAGCAGGCCATGCCGTCCGTCGTGAAGTAAAGGGCGTTACATCCGTATATGACTTCCAGATGCGGATCGCCAGCTATATGGAGCGCATGATTCGCACCACCACGGATGCCTTCGAAGTCTCTGGGCTTGATAAGCTAGATAACAACAGCGCTTACCTGTTTATAGGCAACCATCGCGATATATCGCTAGACCCCGCCTTTGTGAACTATGCGCTTTATCTGGCGGGTCGCGATACAGTGCGTATTGCGATCGGAGATAACCTCCTGAAAAAGCCCTACGTCACCGATCTGATGCGGTTAAATAAAAGTTTTATTGTACCGCGCAGCGCCCGAGGCAAGCGTGCGATGCTGGCGGCATATCAGCAGTTATCAGCCTATATCCGTCACTCAATTACTGTTGATCAGCACTCTATTTGGATGGCGCAGCGAGAGGGTCGTGCTAAAAATGGCATTGATCGCACCGATCCCGCCATCATCAAAATGCTGACCATGGCCAGACGCAACGCTGACCGGGATATGGTATTCGGTGATGCCATTGCCGAGTTGAAACTGGTGCCGGTATCGATTAGCTACGAATACGACCCTTGCGACCAACAGAAAGCTCAGGAACTTCACGATATCGCTACCGAAGGAAGCTACGCGAAAAGCGAATTCGAGGACATTCGCTCTATTGTGTCAGGCATCACCGGTCCCAAGGGTCGGGTACAACTGCGCTTTGGTAGCCCGGTAGGCGCTGATATGGCAACGCCGGATGAAGTGGCAGCGGAAATTGACCGCCAAGTGATCGGTGCTTATCGCCTGTTTCCTAGCCATTATTTAGCACTGGAAGCCCTAGGCGAATCACCAGAACTGATCGCCCGCAAAACGATAACGCGTCAAGACAGAGAGCGTTTTAACGCTCGGCTGGCAAGTATACCTGAAGCGTTGCGGCCTTATTGGTTGGAACAATACGCCAACCCTGTCAAACACAAGGCTGGGCGCCTGAGCCTTTAAAGCGCAGGTACTGGAAACATACGTAATGGAAACATACATACTGGAAGCAAACGTACTGGAACAGTGTGCTAGCAAAAGCCAATAGACTGCATCCAATGCTTCCAGGAACCCATGCTCAGCTGTTAAAAAAGTGCTATGGTCAAAGCATTAATTGGTCTCGCTTGAACATCCCTCAAGCGCGGTCTTAAGGAGAACTCCAATGTCCGCATCAGAAATTCAAAAAACACGTATTATTAATGAACTACGCGATTTTATTCGCAAGCTGCTCCAAGACCCAAAAATCTTAGAACAATCCCTAGCGATTGCACGACAGCAGCTAGTCGAAGGCAACAGCCCTGCCGTAATGGCCAAAATTGCCAACGAAATCTCCGACACTACGAGCGTCCATATTCCCGAAGACCCCACTGAGCACTCTGAAGCTGACAAGCTTTTTTTAGAGCTTCTGCGTGAAGTCGTTCAGGAAGAGCAGGCACTCTACTAGTGGACAAATAGCTGTAAGCAGCATGTTGACGTTACCGGCGAAGCGCACCCCTACTTCGCCGTCTTTATTTGCACTGCCTAACCGGAATTATCATTCACCATGTCAAATACTGCCCCGCGCAACATCTTGGTGACAAGCGCGCTTCCTTATGCCAATGGCGCCATTCACTTGGGTCATCTTCTTGAGTACATCCAAACCGACATTTGGGTGCGTTTTCAAAAAAGTCGTGGACAGCAGTGCTACTACGTTTGTGCCGACGACGCCCACGGCACTGCCATTATGCTGCGGGCTGAGCAGGAAGGTATTACGCCCGAAGCCCTGATCGAGCGCGTTTCCCAAGATCATCAGGAAGATTTCGCCCGCTTTGGCGTGGGATTTGATAACTATCATTCCACCCATTCAGAAGAAAACCGCTATTTTAGCGAACTGATCTACACCCGCTTGCGTGATAAAGGCCATATTGCCACCCGCGATATTGAGCAAATGTTTGATCCGCAAAAGGGCCTATTCCTAGCTGACCGTTTTATTAAGGGCACGTGTCCTAAATGTGGTGCCGATGATCAATATGGCGATAACTGTGAAAAGTGCGGTGCCACTTACACGCCTGCTGACTTAATCAATCCTGTCTCCGCTATTTCTGGGGCAACACCAGAAGTACGTAGCTCTACGCATTACTTCTTCAAGCTACCAGACTTTGCTGAATTTCTTCAGCAATGGATTAATGACGGCCATGTACAGCCGCAAATTCGTAACAAGCTGATGGAGTGGTTCGAGTCGGGCTTTAATGAGTGGGACATCTCCCGAGATGCGCCCTACTTTGGCTTTGAAATTCCCGATGCTCCAGGTAAATACTTCTATGTCTGGCTAGATGCCCCCATCGGCTATCTGGCAAGCTTTAAGAACTTATGTGATCGGGAAGGGATCGACTTCGATACCTTTTGGAAGAAGGATTCCGATGCAGAGGTTTACCACTTCATTGGCAAAGATATTGTCTATTTCCACGCCCTGTTTTGGCCTGCCATGTTGCATGGTGCAGACCTTCGTACGCCGACTGCGGTCAACTGTCACGGTTTCTTAACTGTAGACGGTGCCAAGATGTCGAAATCTCGTGGCACTTTCATCAAAGCCGCTACTTACGCTGAACATTTAAATCCAGAGTATTTACGCTACTACTTTGCCGCTAAATTAACGTCCAAAGTGGATGACCTGGATCTTAACCTCGACGACTTTTCTGCACGGGTTAATTCTGATCTGGTAGGAAAAGTTGTCAATATCGCCAGCCGCTGCGCCGGCTTTGTGAAAAAACTGGGCGGCGGTAAACTGGCTGAACACTGCGCCGAACCACAAATGGTCGCGCGCTTTATCGCGGCTGGCGACGAGATTGCTGACGATTTTGAGGCGCGTGAATTTAGCCGGGCCATGCGCAAAATTATGGAATTGGCCGATGAAGCCAATACGTACATCGCCGACAAGGCCCCCTGGGCACTAGCCAAGCAGGAAGGCCGTGACGTCGAAGTGCTGGAAATCTGCTCAGTAGGCATCAACTTGTTCCGCCAATTGATGGTCTACCTTGCGCCTGTGGTGCCAACCATGGCCGAACAAGCACGTGAATTCTTGGCGATTGAATCACTCGACTGGGACAGCCGCAATACCGTACTAGTCAATCACTCAATCAATAAATTCAAGCCGTTAATGACGCGTGTTGAACGGGATAAGATTGACGCTATGATTGAGGCATCCAAGGAGGATTTAGTGGAAGAACAGAAGCTGAAAAACACTCCCAAAGGTCCCCTGGCAGAAGAACCAATTGCGGCAGAAATCAGCTTTGAAGATTTCGCTAAAGTTGATTTACGCATTGCCCGCATTGCTAAGGCACAGTACGTTGAAGGTGCTGACAAGCTGCTCCAGCTTACGCTGGATTTAGGCGGTGAAACACGTAATGTCTTCTCAGGTATTCGTTCGGCCTATTCACCAGAAGCACTTGAGGGCCGCTTGACAATCATGGTGGCTAATTTAGCTCCTCGTAAAATGCGCTTCGGTTTATCAGAAGGCATGGTATTAGCATCTGCTAACAAAGAAGGTATTTACCTCCTTTCCCCCGATGCCGGTGCGGAACCAGGGCAGCGTGTAACTTAACGGCTAATACATTAATAAGTAACTAATAAGGGGCAAGGCCTGCTACAGCCTTAGCCCCTTTTTTTTTGCCCATCTCTTAGCGACAATGAGCTACCCAGAAAACAACTAATATGCGGCTAGCTTGTTACTCCCTCACTGACTTTCAAGCTGGCGAAGCGCGTCAAGGGTGTCGGCATACTCCTGTTCTTCAAGCGGAAGGTAGCCGGTAAAATGAATCCAGTCACGAATGTCTTCGACATAGGCCATCGCGAAACGGTGAAGCTCCGGTTTTTCCTCGACACTTTGTCTATTCAGGTAAAGATAAAGCGGACGAGATAAGGGGGTATATTGACCACGCTTGACGGTTTCCAGCGTCGGAAATACGGGTTGATCACTATTGGCCACCGCAAGAAGTTTCAGCTCATTCCAGTGACGGTGATATCCGCCGATACCAAAAAAACCCAAAGCACCTGGTTCAGCGGCAATTTGCGCAGCTAGAAACTCCTCATCTTCGCTGGCAACGTAGTCCATCCGGCTACTACGGGTCGCGCCTACAATGGCCGTTGTGAAGTAGTCATAAGTTCCCGAGTCCTGTCCTCGACCAAACAGCTCAATGGGCTCATCTGGCCAACTTGCGCGCACATCACGCCATGTCATGACCTCGCCTTCTGACGCCGGAGACCAAAGCCTGTGAAGTTCGTCGACAGTAATATCATTTGCCCAGCGGTTGGATGGATGCACCACGATCGAAATCGCATCCATCGCAATAGGCACTTCCACATACGCTACATCGTTAGATGCGCACACAGCCCGTTCGCTTTCGTCTATTGGCCGCGATGCATTATTAATATCAGTCTCGCCTGCACAAAACTTCTCAAAACCAGCCGTTGTTCCAGTGAACTCGACGGCAATATTGGCATCAGGATTAGCACGCTCGTAACGACGTGCTGCTTCTCGCGTCAATGGATAAACGGTGCTGGAACCGCTGGCAGTTAAATCACCAGAGGCGGCTGCCTGCATTGAGTTGCTATCCTCGCTGTAACCTTGAAGCAAAAGGCCCAACAGCAGGCCTGACGCCATCAAGGAGTAGGAATATCCGCGTGTAGCATTAGTCATTGCCTCCCCCCAGCTCTTTCTTGAGAGCTTGCCAGAAGGTTTTAAGACCACTCACTTTGGTATCTACAGCATCAATATAATGATCAAGCTGGTCGATCAGCTCATGCTGCTCATGCTCTTCCCGCTCCTGGGTGGACGCCTCAGCCAACTGCGCTTCCAGCTCATCAATCGATTCACGTAGTTCGCGAATACGTGCTTCTGTCTCAATTCTGCGTTGTGAACTCATACCAATTCCATCCCCTTAGATCAAAACAACTGGCTCGCCCCGATCAGGAGCAATGGCAGCACAAAGAAAACACCTAAAATATAAGCCACCACATAGAGTTTGTTTTTCTGTGCCAGCTCCGCAAGGCCAGTGGCAATGCTAGGCGGAATACCACGTAAGAAAGGTAGGCCGTATATGACCAGTATCCCCACTAGGTTAAACATCAGATGCACCAAGGCAATCTGCATAGCCAGTACCGCCGTTGGGCCACTTATCGCCGTTGCAGCGAGCAACGCAGTGATACAAGTCCCCACATTGGTACCTAATGTGAACGGATAGACCTGCCTGAGATTAAACACGCCAGTGCCAGCAAGTGGCACAATCAATGCTGTGGTGGTAGAGGACGACTGCACCAACAGCGTAATGATTGCCCCCGAACACATACCAGAGACAGGCCCTCTCCCCACGCTTGCATGCATGATGTCACGCGCCTTACCCACCATTACCTTGCGCAATACTTTACCAATCGCCGTTACCACAAAGAGGATGAGTGCCACCCCAATAACAATCATAGCAACGCCCATCCAGATCGGATTCGGCAGCCACGATACCGAGGCGCTCAGCAAGTCGGTCGCCGGTGAAATCGCCATTTTCATGAAATTGACGCTTTTCATGTCGACGCTGGCATCGCTAACAAAAAAGCCCGCCAGCAAGGCAGAGGTTTTTTCTAAAAAACCAAACATCATTTCTAACGGAAGCAGTATAGCCACGGCAACGATATTGAACGCATCGTGCACCGTCGCCGCAGAGAAGGCGCGGCGAAATTCCTCACCACTACGCACATGACCTAAACTAACGATAGTGCTGGTCAGCGAAGTACCAATATTGGCGCCCATGATGAGCGGAATCGCAATACTGACTGGCAAACCACCCGCCACCATCCCCACAATGATGGCTGTCACCGTGCTTGAGCTCTGAATTAGCGCAGTTGCGACAACTCCGATAACTAACCCAATCATTGGATTAGTAGCAAATGAAAATAGCTCCTTAGCATTGCTTGCGGTAGCAGCCTTAAAACCGTCTCCGATAGCCCCCACCGCAGCTAACAACAAATAAACCAGTCCAATGACAATTAACCATGATAGCCATTGCGACGTCCCTGGGCGCTCCCCCTGCGTCGGTAAGACAACTCCTGAAGTCGACATGTGTTCCCCCTCCCTAGCTGATTTTAATTTGGATGAGGGTATGCAGAGATGATGTAGCTTTGATGACAGGATTAAAACGGTCTCATGACCAATGCCTGAGCTTGCCCCAGCCGTCATTTTCGAAGATGGGCAACAGGAGAGCGGTAGCAAGTTCTGCTGACTAAGTACTTATTTCTGGTCAATAGTGAGCCATAGCGCTTCTCCCACTAGCCAGCAACGATTTTTCTGCGCACAATACGCCGCTATGAATGAACTCTTCTTGATTTTGGTCAGCACTGCGCTGGTCAACAACTTCGTATTGGTACAGTTTTTAGGGCTCTGCCCGTTTATGGGGGTTTCCAATAAGCTGGAATCCGCGATGGGTATGTCGCTAGCGACGACGTTCGTGCTGACACTAGCATCTGCCGCTAGTTATGCGGTCTATCATGGCTTACTTGTACCCTTGGACGTTACTTATCTTCGCACTATCAGCTTTATCGTTGTTATTGCCGCCGTCGTGCAATTTACCGAAATCATGGTGCGTCAACTCAGCCCCCTATTGCATCAAGTGCTGGGGATCTTTCTACCGCTGATTACGACTAATTGTGCGGTACTTGGTGTTGCCCTGTTATCGCTTAACCGTGAGCTGAGTTTCTTTCATACGACTCTCTATGGCCTGGGTGCTGCGCTAGGTTTTTCGATGATTTTGGTGCTGTTCGCCGCGATGCGCGAGCGATTGGCCAATGCTGATATACCAACCCCGTTTAGAGGCGCTGCCATTGCAATGGTCACCGCCAGTCTTATGTCACTAGCCTTTCTCGGCTTTTCAGGTTTAGCGCAGGGGTAACCGCCATGGGAGACATATTTTCTTGGTGGGGCATTCTCAGTGCAGTGGGTGTGTTGACCGGAATAGGCATCACGTTTGGAGCGCTGCTGGGAATGGCCAGTGTGCGTTTCAAGGGCGAAGAGAACCCGCTGGTAGAGCAGATTGATGCACTGTTACCGCAAACCCAATGTGGCCAGTGCGGCTACCCAGGCTGTCGGCCGTATGCCGAAGCCATCAATCAGGGCGATGCTTTGAATAAGTGCCCGCCTGGCGGCGAAGCGACTATTCACGCATTAGCAGACTTATTAGGCCGAGAGCCTGTGCCACTGGATGGCGAAGCAGCCACCGAAGATACCGTCGCATTTATTCGTGAAGCCGAGTGCATTGGCTGCACTAAGTGCATTCAAGCATGTCCGGTGGATGCCATTATTGGCGCTGCAAAGCAAATGCATACGGTGATAGAAGATGAATGCACCGGCTGCGATTTGTGCGTTGCACCCTGCCCCGTAGACTGTATTGATATGTTGCCCAGAAGCAAGCCTCTCAACCAATGGCAGCCTGTCGTCACCATAGCACCTTTAATCGCCAGCGATCGCCAGCTAACCAGGAGCCAGCATGCCGGCCTATGAATTCCCAGGTGGCATTACTCCGCCCGAACGAAAAGATCGCTCGAACCAATCGCCGCTTCGCAACGCGACGCTGCCTGCCCGGGTAACACTTCCGCTGAAACAGCATTCAGGTAATCCCGCGATCCCCTGTGTTGCTATCGATGATGCGGTTCAGGTGGGTAGCCTGATTGCCCAGCGAGATGGCATGGTATCAGCCAACCTGCACGCCAGTATTAGCGGGACAGTGACTCAGATTAGTGATACCGCCATCACCATCGACGCCGATGGCTTAGACCGCTGGCAACTGCTGCCCTCGCTTGACTGGCGTAGCGAAGACCACCAAGCGATCATTGATAGACTAGATAGCTGCGGGCTAGTAGGCCTTGGTGGTGCCGGTTTTCCCGCTTATATCAAAGCCCAAATAGCGGATCATCAGCGCATTGATACGCTCGTCATCAACGCCGCCGAATGCGAGCCGTATATCACCGCAGACGACTTGGCTCTTCGCCACTATCCAACCGAGATACTGGAAGGCGCGCAAATGGTCGCTAGGCTCTGCGGTGCCCATCAGGTTGTGGTGGGAATTGAAGATAATAAGCCCGAAGCGATCCATGCATTAAAGGAGGCGCTCGCTCACTTTCAACAGTCTGACTGCCAGCATCCAGTGAGCATAACGATGAAAGTCATCGAGACCCGCTATCCCAGCGGTGGTGAGCGCCAATTGATCAAGAAACTGCTCAACCTCGATGTTCCCAGTGGTGGCCTTCCTGCCGATGTCGGTGTTCTCTGCCACAACCCCGGCACACTGCTGGCAGCGCTATACGCCGTACGTGATGGCAAACCTTTGGTCGAGCGAATTGTCACCTTGACGGGAGATGCCATCAGCACACCAGGCAACTACTGGGTGCGTCTTGGCACACCTGTTGAAACGCTGCTTCAGCAGGTAGGATTAAACCAGCAGCTACATCAAGTCATTGTGGGCGGCCCGATGATGGGCTTACCACTCTCAACACTTGATGTCCCGGTGACCAAAACGACAAACTGCTTGATTGCAGCCACCCGTGAAGAACTTCCTCCAGCCCCCAGTGAGTCTCCCTGCATTCGCTGTGGTGCCTGTGAAAGTGTTTGCCCTGTTCAGCTTCTTCCGCAACAGCTGCATTGGTATGCCCGTGCAGAGAACGACGCTACATTGGAAAAACTTCACTTATTTGATTGTATTGAGTGCGGCGCCTGCAGTTATGTTTGCCCTAGTTATATCCCATTAGTACAAGACTATCGTTCGGCAAAGCAGCGTATTCGCGATAAGCGCATTGAGTCCGCCAAAGCCGAGCACGCTAAACATCGATTTGAATTTCGTCAGGCTCGACTGGCACGCGAGAATGCCGAGAAGCAAGCTCGTCGCCAAGCAAGGCAGGCACAAAGTCGTCAGACGTCAGATAGCTCAAAGGCAACCGACAGTGCAGCGCCAGTGGTGGATTTACGCAGCTTGCGCATTGCTCAAACAGCCGCTAAAGCGGCAGTCAGAAAAGCTGAAAAAACCCTCGCAAGGGCTGCAGCAGAAGACCCAACTCAGCGCCACGATGATTTAGAAACCCAACTGGCCACCGCCCAAGAAAACCTTAAGGCAGCTGATACCCGGCTGGCTGAAGCTCGCGCCACGATGGCACAACAGGAATCGCCATGAGCATGATGCACGCCTCGCAGCGAACCACTGAATCATTAAATACGATGCCACCCACCGCCCATCTGATGCGATGGGTGATCGTCGCCACCGCACCGGGTCTTGCCGTAATGACGTTTTACTTCGGCCTGGGCGTTATTAGTAATGTGCTTTTAGCCGCCCTGTTTGCACTCGGCGCCGAAGCGCTGGTGTTAAAACTTCGCCAGCGCCTGTTACAGCCTGCGCTTAGAGATTCAAGTGCAGTATTAACCGGCGTACTGTTAGGTGCATCGCTACCACCTGCTAGCCCCTGGTGGCTCATTGGGATAGGCGTTATTGCGGCCATCGTAGTTGCTAAACAACTGTATGGCGGCCTAGGCCAGAATCCTTTCAATCCCGCCATGGTGGGCTACGCACTATTACTCGTATCGTTTCCCACTTACATGACGTTATGGTCGCCGCCGCAGCCACTAATCTCTGAAAACCTATGGGCCCAGATAAGCGGTACCTTACCGGCCTCCACACTTGATGCGCTAAGTGGTGCTACGCCGCTAGATGCCTTTAAACATAAAGGTGAAGCGGTACTGGCCAGCGAGTTTTGGGCTAGTCAGCCTTTACCTGAAGGAACATTGAACGCTTGGCGCAACGTCGCGCTAGCCTGGTTAGCAGGTGGACTGCTATTAATTGCCAAACGGATTATCAGCTGGCATATCCCTGTCTCGATGCTTGTAAGCATGGCAGTGCTTGCCACGTTTTTTTATGCCAGCGACCCAAGCCACTTTGCGTCACCACTGTTTCACCTCACCACGGGTGCCACAATGTTTGGGGCCTTTTTCATTGCCACTGATCCCGTTTCAGCGGCAACCAGCCGCCGAGGAAAACTGTTTTTTGGCGCGGGAATTGGCGCCTTGGTCATGATTATTCGCACATTTGGCGGCTACCCCGATGCAGTAGCATTTGCCGTTTTACTGATGAACTTATGTGTACCGCTATTGGATATCTATACCGTGCCACGCCCTACGGGCCAGCCTAAAGCACAGCAGCATGCAAAGCACGGTGACTCACCATGACGCCCCGCCAAGCCATGCTACGCGGCGCTTTCGCCTTAGGAGTGTTCTCACTGGTCACTGCTGGCAGCGTTGCGTTAACCCGGGCGGTGACTGCCGAGCGTATCGCTGATCATCAGCTAGCCTATCAACACCGCCAACTGCAGGATGTACTGCCTGCCGCATTAACAGATATAGCGGTTCAAACGGTTTTAGATGGCGTATTCGAGCTCCCTAACCCGGAACAACTGGGGCACCGCGAACCTCAACAGGGATGGTACGCCCAGCGCGATCATCAGCGGGTCGTCATCCTGCCGGTCGTTACTCGCCAAGGTTACAATGGCGAAATTCGGCTACTGGTGGGCATTGACCAGCAACAACGCATTACCGGTGTGCGCGTTACCCAACACCAAGAAACGCCTGGGCTTGGCGATGATATTGAGCGCCAGCGAAGTGACTGGATAACCGAGTTTAATGGCTTGAGTTTAAACAGCCTGCCACCGGGTGGATGGGCCGTGCGTAAAGATGGCGGCCACTTTGACGCTTTTACTGGCGCCACCATTACGCCACGCGCAGTCGTCAACGCCGTCCATAGTGCACTGAGCTATGTCGCCGAACATGCCACCGAACATGTCGCCGAAAACGCCACCGAAACAGAACTCCCTATTACCTTCGAAGAGTCCAGCCAATGAGTCAGTGGCGCGAACTAGCCCGAAACGGCCTATGGTCGAATAACCCTGCTCTCGTTCAGTTATTGGGGCTATGCCCCTTACTGGCTGTTAGTGGTAGCGTTGTCAATGCACTGGGATTGGCATTCGCTACCCTGCTTGTCATGGTGGGTGCTAGCACGACTATTTCACTGATTCGCCACCAGGTTCCCAGCGCAGTAAGACTGCCCGCCTTTGTCATGGTGATTGCCGCCTTTGTTACCTGTGCAGAGCTTTTAATGGCTGCATTTGCCTATTCGCTTTACCAAGTATTGGGAATTTTTATTCCGCTGATTGTTACTAACTGCGCCATTTTAGGGCGTGCAGATGCGTTCGCTTCCCGCCAGCCAGTTATTCCGGCTGCCATTGATGGCTTTATGATGGGGCTGGGGTTCGGTGGCGTATTGATTCTGCTCGGGGCACTACGCGAGTTGCTTGGGCAAGGCACGCTGTTTAGCGATATGGAACTACTATTTGGGCCTATTGCCAGCAACTGGCAACTCACCTTCGTCGATGATTATCAATTTTTGTTTTTCGTACTGCCACCCGGGGCTTTTTTCGTTGCGGGGCTGTTGATTGCGCTAAAGAATGTAATTGATCAACGCCGTAGCGCTCGCGCGCAACCTGTTCAAGCCGTCTCCCGAACCGAACGTCGCGTACGCGTTACTGGCACTATCAAATAACCAAGAGAGCACCCGATGAATGCCCAAAAGCGTCATGAAATTTTTGCTCGCCTACAGGCGGAGAATCCCCACCCCACGACTGAGCTAAACTGGAGCACGCCCTTTGAACTGCTAGCCGCGGTGCTGCTATCTGCTCAAGCCACGGACGTTGGTGTTAACAAGGCCACTGATAAGCTTTTCCCTGTGGCCAATACGCCCCAAGGGATCATTGACCTGGGTATCGATGGGCTAAAAAGTTACATTAAAACCATTGGGCTGTTTAACACTAAAGCCGAAAACCTGATGAAAACCTGTCACTTGCTGATCAACCAACATGGTGGCGAGGTCCCTGAAACACGCAAAGCGCTGGAAGCCTTACCGGGGGTAGGCAGAAAAACCGCCAATGTGATTTTAAACACCGCGTTTGGCCAGCCTACCATCGCCGTAGACACACACATTTTTCGAGTTTCTAACCGCACGGGCATCGCCAAAGGCAAAGATGTCGTTGAGGTTGAGCAAAAGCTACTACGCCATGTTCCTAAGGCATTTAAACAGGACGCCCACCACTGGCTGATTCTTCATGGGCGCTATACCTGCATTGCCCGCAAACCACGCTGCGGCAGCTGCATTATTGAAGACCTGTGCGACTATCAAGACAAAACCGAACTTGCTTAAGCCCACTGGTTGTTAACGTGAGTAAGGCAGGGGCTCGACCAACAATGCAGTGATCAGTGCTCCATCAAAAGCGCACGGTAAGCCCGACGCCATTCAGGCCACTGCCACTGCTGGGTATTCAACAGTGTTGGTTGGCTAGCGGGGTCGGTTAACCAAGCGTGCAGTCGTTGGTAAAGCCCCTCTTGCGTGCCATCAAAGCGATAGTCGTTAGGGTATAATTCGGGGAAACACAGCCTGTCGGGTACTAGAGGAACTGCGCCGCGCTGGGCAGCTTCCATAATGGCTAATCCTTGGAACTCGTGCCACGTGGTCGAGACCACAATACCACCGCCTGCTAGCAACGCTCGGTACTCCGCTTCTGGCTGTGGCCCCCAGCAAATCGTATGCGCCGCCAAACGTTCTTCTGCCTCATCAAAAATGGCAGGTACCTCCCGAAAGCGCTGTCCAAGCACCGCTAGTTCAAAAGGAACCTGCTGCTCACTCAGCTTGAACAGCACTGTAAAAAAGTCTTCGGGATTTTTATCGTACTCCCAGCGATGATTCCAAATAATCCGCTGTGGGTGTGCGTTTGTCTGGGGAGAAGCCGCTAGCGGCATTATTGGCACAGGCAACACTTTTGACTGTTGGCGTAAGCGCTCTAATGGCTTAGCTGCTGGCAGGTTTTCAGGCATCTTTTTTAACAACCGCCGCGCACCGTCGAAAAAAGAGTCGCGGTTGTAAGCGGTATTAAACACCAACGTATCCGCCGCCAACGCCGCGTATAAATTGACCATTTTGGCCTCTACCTGGGAGATTTGATCGCTAGACTCTGGGTAGGCAAACTGGTTTTCATGAAAGTAAACAATCTTTCTGGCTCGCCCTAAATGAGGGAATAAGCCAACGAGCGTGGCAATATCGACCATCGAAGTGGCTAACACAACCTCATAGGATTCACTCAGCGTCTCGTACTCTTTTAACCACCAACTCAATGGGTTACCGCGGATTCGCCACGAAAAGTGGCGTGGCGGCAAGCTAAGCAACGTCCAAGAGACATCGTTTACTTCGGCCATCAGACTGTGTGCCCAATAGCGGTGACTAACAGCCTCATAAGCAGACAATAATAAAACGCGCATAAATACCTTAATAAAAAGCCCATTAAACAACGTAAAAAGTAGCCGCTTAATGAGAGACGTTACGAGCATTCGGCCAAGGTCGTCTTGGCCTAACCTGCCGCGCTACATACACTCTAATCAAACACCTAACAACGACCCCTTTAGGGAGGGCATCATGGCCAAAGTACTCGTGGTCGACGACGAGCCCAATATTGTACTGTCTCTGGAATTTTTAATGGAGCAGGCAGGCTTTCAAGTTGTCACCGCCTACGACGGAGAAGCCGCACTCGAACGTATCAACGATTCCGCCCCCGACCTGCTACTGCTTGATATCAGCCTGCCCGGAATCAGCGGTTTTGATGTACTTGAGCACCTTCGCCGTTCAGAAGCGACGGCCCAACTGCCGGTCATTATGCTGACCGCCCATGGGCGAGATATCGAACGTGAGAAAGGCTTAGCGCTAGGGGCTGATGACTACATCACCAAACCGTTTTCGACCCAGTCGCTAATTGAAAAAGTTAAATCACTGCTCAATGGCAACCCACAATGACCCGCGACGGGCTCCCTAAACGTCAGCGACTCATTGGCCTATGGCTGCTGCTAAGTGGTATCAGCTTGCTGGGAGGCGCTATTTTTGCTGCGTGGCTGGATGCTCAGCTTTCGCCTACTGGCCCTACCCGTGTAGCGCTCTGGTTGGGCAGTTTTTCCGGCGGTGCGACGATATTTTTAGTTGGCCTGCTACTAGAACGCATGCTTTTCACCCCTCTACGCCATTTGCAGGTTCAACTGGCCAGATTAGTGGCAAACCCAGATGCTCGTGATGAACACCCACCAGAAGGCTGGCTGAAAGGGCTTGGCCCTGACCTACGCAGAGTGCGCGAGAGTTGGCGCATTGACCGCAATCAATTAGCTACGGCGCATGCCGACGGCGCACGTAGCGCCGCAAAAATACGTCGCGAATTAGAAACGCTGCTGCAAGTACTCGAAACCCCTTTATTGCTATGTGACCACCACCGCCGTTTGATGCTATTCAACCAGGCCGCAGAAGATTTCTTTGTCGATAATACGGCGTTGGGCTTGGGAAAACGCTTAGAAGCGCTACTCCCCGTTGCCAGCCTACAACAAGCGCTTAGCCAACTTCCTGCGGATGGTTCGCCCCGCGAACTGCTTGCCCCCTGTGATAACCGCTGGTTAAAGGTCGTGCTACGTCGAGTTCCTGGCAGTGATGGAGAAACACTACTAACGTTTAGCGATGCAACCGCTTCCTGGTCAAATGAAATGGGTGTTAGAGCAGAACTCGCCACCAAGCTCCCTCTCCTACGCCAGCACACGGCAAGCCTGACCAGTGCAGCGGATGCACTGATACAACTGCGCCATAACGGCACCGAGAACCCAGCGTTACGTCAGCGGTTCGAGCAGGTAATCCAAGAGGAAGGCGCCACCCTAGGTAATAATGTTGGTCAAATCGGCCAGTTATTGGATGATTTGCAACATCAAGGTGAGCGCTTGACTCCCATGTGGTCGAATGACTTCTGGCAAGCCCTGGATGAACGCTTAGACCCAGCGCATCGACTCATCACCCCCGTCGGCATGCCTGCCTGGTTTAAAGGCGACGCACCGGCACTGATTGTTCTGTTTGATTCCTTAGTCAAGCATCTTAACTCTCACCTGCCGGTTAGCCATTTTGAAGGTGAGATATGCCTTGGCAACAAGCGGGTTTATTTGGACTTAATTTGGCAAGGCAGCCCCTTGCCAGAGCATGAGCTAGCGAAATGGCGTCGCCAGCCCCTGCCATCGCTACCGCTTAATCCGCTGGTGTCTGACGTACTGCGCCAGCATGCGAGCGATATTTGGAGCCTTGCTGACGATGATGCTATTCATGCGCGCCTGCGCCTGCCGCTACCAGCCATGGAGCGCGTTGGGGCGCCTCGAGAAACCGCACCTCCGCGACCAGAGTTCCATGATTTCGGCATCGCTGACCTGCCGCCACCCGATGAGGAGTTGGCGAACCGCACATTACGTAGCCTAGAAGTGGTTGCGTTTGATACTGAAACCACCGGCCTTGAGCTACGCCGAGGGGATACGGTGATTAGCCTGGGGGCTTGTCGGGTGGTCAATGCGCGGCTATTGGCCAGCGAGGTCTTTGATCAAAAAGTCGACCCGAAACGTCCAATCCCCCCTACCAGTACAGCAATACACGGATTGACAGATGCTGATGTGGCCGGTGCACCGCCCCTTGATATTGTCCTAACGCGCTTCCGAGATTACGTCGGTGAAGCGGTTTTATTAGCGCATAATGCCGCGTTTGATATGCTCGCCATTACTAACAAAGGGGTTGTCTTTGATTTGCCTGTCATCGATACCTTATTAATCTCAAGAGCATTAGACGAAGCGTTAGATGGGCATGATTTAGATACGTTGGCACAACGCTACGACCTGACGTTCCCACCAGGCACTCGCCACACGGCGCTTGGTGACGCCCGTGTAACCGCTGAATTATGGCTAGCGTTGTTACCCCGGCTTGAAGCACGTGGCGTGGATACGTTAGAGCAGCTGTTGGCGCTGCAGGCCAACGCGTTTGATCGCCAGGATGCCAGCGCCTCATGAAACATCCAGGCTCACGGCAAATCGAGCGTTTAATAGCCTTATTCGCCCTAGCAATACTGCTCTTCAGCCCCCCGCTGATTATCATGGTTGACCGGCTCACCTCTTTGAGCATGAGCTGGTTACCGCTTTATCTGTTTATTGCTTGGGGCGCGGTAATTGGCCTCACCGCCTGGTTAATGGAACAACGTTCAGGACGCTGATCATGCGTACAGATGCAGTGATTCTAGGAACGGCATTTGGCTATTTGGCACTACTGTTTGTCGTCGCCGCGTGGGGGGACCGTCGTGCCGAGCAGGGTCGATCATTAATTGGCTCGCCCACGGTATATGCGCTGTCGATTGCCGTTTACTGCACCGCATGGACGTTCTATGGCAGCGTGGGACGCGCAGCAGACCACGGCCCCAGTTTCCTGCTTATCTATCTTGGCCCAACCCTGGCGATGCTTCTCGCCCCTGTCGTCATTCGCAAAATGGTGCGTATCGCATCCCGCCAGCGCATCACTTCTATTGCTGATTTCATTAGTGCTCGTTATGGCAAAAGCACCAGCTTAGGCGCACTCGTTGCATTAATGGCCCTCATTTGTATAACGCCCTACATTGCGCTGCAGTTAAAAGCGATCACCGTTAGCCATGCAGTACTGGTGAACTATCCCAATACCGCGGATGCCACCCTGGTTGATGAGCGTTTCTGGCTGGACAAATCGCTTTGGGTCGCCTTAGTGCTTGCGGTATTTATTATACTTTTCGGCACCCGCCATCTCGATGCCAGTGAACGACATGAGGGCATGGTTGCTGCTATTGCCTTGGAATCACTGGTGAAGCTAATTGCGTTTATGGCCGTCGGTATTTTTGTGGTATTTGTGTTGTATGAAGGCCCCGGCGCGCTATTCGCCAGCGTCGCCACGATGCCAGAAATAGCGGAAAAAATGGGGTTGGAAAGCGTACCAGGCGGTGCCACTGGCTGGGTCGGAATGCTAATACTGGCCTTTCTGGCCTTTTTAACCCTACCTCGTCAGTTCCAAGTGTTGGTTGTCGAAAACGTCGATGAACAGCATTTAGCCAGGGCGAGCTGGTTATTTCCGCTTTATATGTTGCTCATCAACCTGTTTGTTATTCCTATCGCCTTTGCTGGCCTTCTGTTAGGAACTGGCGCGGGCGATTCCGATAGTTTTGTGCTGACACTGCCCCTTTCTGCAGGGCTTGAAGGATTACCCTTGCTGGTATTTATAGGCGGTCTTTCAGCAGCTACTGGCATGGTGATTGTTGAAACGATTGCACTTTCTACCATGGTGAGTAACCAGCTCATTATGCCCTTACTGCTAAGAACTCAACGCCTTCACCTGAGCACGTCCGGCGAGTTGGCAGGTTGGTTGTTGGGCATTCGCCGCATTGCCATCGTTTTGATACTGCTGCTTGGCTATCTATACCACGCGCTGATTGGTGACTCCTACAGCCTTGTCACTATCGGGCTTGTCTCCTTTGCTGGGGTGGCACAATTTGCCCCAGCCCTGTTAATTGGCCTCTACTGGCGTGGCGCGACTCGCCAAGGAGCCACCGCTGGCTTAATCGCAGGCTTTTTAGTCTGGTGCTATACGTTACTGCTACCAGGTTTTGCCCAATCCGGTTGGTTAGATGCAACGTTTCTAACTCAGGGGCCATGGGGCATTTCATGGCTGATGCCTTACCGCTTATTTGGCCTGGAAGATTGGGATATTTATTCCCACGCACTGCTGTGGAGTATGCTGGCAAATGTTGGCTTACTGATTGGCGTGTCACTTTTTAGCCGCCCTACGCCACTTGAGCAAACCCAAGCCGCCCTTTTCACTGGCGCCTTACACCCTAACTTGCAAACGACCTCTTTATGGAGAGGACAGACGACTCAAGGCGCCTTAAAAGAATTACTTATTCGCTACCTTGGCAACCAAGTCACCCATCGGGTGTTTAACCAAAGCATTAATAAAAGCGACTACCGCTCAGACGAACCGGCAACAGCCGATCTAATTACCCGTTCAGAGCAGGCGCTGGCAGGTTCACTTGGCAGTGCATCAGCGCGCGTACTGATCAATTCAGTGGTGCGTGGAGAAGCACTGGATCTTGAGTCGATTTTGAGTATTTTAGACACCACGTCACAAACCCTGGAGTACAACCGTCGGCTAGAGCAAAAATCACAAGAATTAGTCGCTGTAAGTGACGAGCTACGTAGTGCCAATGAACAGCTGCGCGAGCTTGACCGCCTGAAGGACGAGTTTGTCGCTATGGTAAGTCATGAGCTTCGAACCCCGCTAACCTCGATACGCGCGTTTGCCGAAATATTACGCGATAGTGATCAATTACCCGATGAAAAACGCCAACATTTTCTGGGCGTTATTGTCCATGAGAGTCAGCGTCTTTCGCGTTTAATCGAGGAAATTCTTGACCTTGCGCGCTTAGAGAGTGGTCGCCTGACGCTGCATCCTGTTCCCCTCGACCTAGCAGCCCTAGCGAGGCAGAGCATCGATGCGGTTGCACGCTTACATGAAGATCGAGGTATTACCCTCGATATCAGTTTAGCGGCTGACCCCGCCATGGTGGTCGGTGATCAAGACCGCTTGGAGCAAGTCATTATTAACCTGCTCGATAACGCCAGTAAATTTGCTGACCGCCAGCAGCCTCAAGTGCGGCTGGCACTTTATCGGCACCGTAATCATTTTCGTTTAAGCGTTGAAGATAACGGCCCAGGTATCAGCGCTGACGAACGTGAGCGCGTATTTGAGAAATTTCATCAAATACAGCAAAGCGGCGAGACACCACGCGGACGCCCCAAAGGTAGCGGCCTTGGCTTACCTATCAGCCGAGGCATTATTGCTCACCTGGGCGGAAGGCTATGGGTGGAAGACGCTAAAATGCTGGGTGGCGCATGCTTAACCCTAGAGCTGCCAGCAGCCCCTAAGGAGTCAACTCTAGGTAACTCTTCGCAGCTTACGGGGGAATAGCCGTTATAAGCGCTTTACTTGGTTAACAAACGCTTTGATTTGCTGTAAATCAAATTTCAGCAGTAGCCGCTCATCATCACGAAGACGTCGCAGGTCCACCCAGCCGTCGGCTGTTTGTCCGTGAGACTTATTGTGGCGTTGCTGCTCTAAAAGCAAGTGCTGCATACGGCTAAAAGCGGCTAGCAGTAAGTTCGATTGCTCCTTCGTCAACGTACGTGTGAAATGGGCAAGTGCCGTTAGTCGTTCACGTGTGCCTATCTCACGTCGCTGGTAGCGCACACAGAGTAATCGGGCAGCGCTTATTAGAGGCATCAATCCTTGTCGCTTAAGATCGATTGCTTGGTCATAGGGAGCCGCTAGCCCAGGATGTGAAGCAATGCGACCAAACCGGTCAAGCGCCACCGGCAACTCATCTAACAACGCCGCCATTTCATTCATGAACAAAGGCGCGCTTGAGAGAGTTGAGCGCACCCGTTGGCCTAACGTTTGTGCGAGCTCAGGGTTCCCTGCCACAGGATAAAAATCGAGCCATATATTGGTTTGCTGCACCCGCTTAACCTGACGATCCGCACTCCAAATTGCAAATTGCTGCTGCCATTCGCTCAAGCGCTTGCGCCACATTGGCCAACGCGCCATGACATGGCCACGGCAAAGCGGAATGCCCGCTTCATCTAAGCGTTGTGTAAAACGTTCGCCTAGCGCCTGAAAGTAGCCATCAATTTCAACGTGTCGAGCGTCAGGATAGTCGCCAATAATCAGCGCATTGTCCTGGTCAGGCCCAAGCAAGCTTTCAAAGCGTGCCGCCGAGCCGAGCGTAACAACGCAGTAATCCACTGGCGGCTTACCCCACCCTTGTGCCTGCATTTCATCTAGCGCTGCTGCAATCGATTGACGATAAAGCCAAGCGATGTGGTCACTAATGAGTTCGCTAATACGCCAAGCAGGCAAGTCATAACGCAGCAATGTCTCAACAAAAGAGAGCTGTGCGGCATAGGCGTCAGATAAGGATGGATTAAAAAGAGAGGTATGCGTGTAAAAATCGCGAAGTGGAGCACTTAGCGCCGAGATATCCAATGAGCCATGATGACATACCAAGGAGCGCCAAGGGGAAGCACGGTATACCATGTGCATACTCCGCTCCTCAACTAAACGAAAAGCTTGCTAGGTGTCACTAGCATTACGAGGATCAGCCGTAAACATCTCCTCACCCACTTCATCAATAAAGCGCTGCGCTTTAGCGACCATCATCGCATCACAGGCTTCACGACCTGGCAGCATGTCAGAGCGTTCAAAGCGGTGCTCGTGAGTAACGCCCTCGCCATCCAACTTACGGATCCAACCGCTAACCCGAAATTGTCCGCTTTGGTTATCAGGCTGAGACACAATTAAATACTCTTTATATTCAACTGGCTCGGCCGCTTTGGTGGCTCCTTCCGAGGCGCCAGCCCCCGCGCCACCCAACAGGCCAGAAAATAGTTTTTTAAACATTCGGACTCCTTCGCAATAAAAGCGGCCAGACGTCGTCTGGCCGCTTAGCATGCTTAGCTCTGTTGACGACCTTTACCGGCAGCAATCCGTAGACGCAATGCATTCAGCTTAATAAAGCCTTCTGCGTCTTTTTGATCGTACGCGCCCGCATCATCTTCAAACGTTGCAATCGACTCATCAAACAACGACTGATCGGACTTACGCCCTACAACCGTTGCATTGCCTTTATAGAGCTTCATGCGAACAACGCCCGCGACGTTTTTCTGTGTTTCGTCGATCGCCGCTTGTAGCATACGACGCTCGGGGCTCCACCAATAACCGTTGTAGATCACTTCAGCGTATTTAGGCATTAGTTGATCTTTCAAGTGCGCTTCTTCACGGTCAAGCGTCAGCGACTCGATAGCGCGGTGAGCACGCAGCATGATTGTGCCCCCTGGTGTTTCATAGCAACCACGGGACTTCATACCAACATAACGGTTTTCAACGATATCCAGGCGGCCAATACCATTATCGCCACCTAGTTTATTAAGCTTTTCAAGCACTTCATGAGGCTTAAGCGCTTCGCCATCAATAGCGACGATATCGCCATTCTCAAACGTCAGCTCTACATAAGTCGGCTGCTCAGGCGCAGCTTCAGGAGAAACACTCCAACGCCACATGTCCTCTTCTGCTTCCGCCCATGGGTCTTCCAAAATGCCGCCTTCATAAGAAATGTGCAGCAGGTTGGCATCCATGGAGTACGGTGATTTTTTCTTTTTATTAGAAAAATCAACGGGAATTTTGTGCTCTTCGCAGTAAGCCATCAACTTCTCACGCGAAGTAAGATCCCATAAACGCCAAGGAGCAATAACCTTCACGCCAGGTTTGAGTGCGTAGCCACCCAGTTCAAAACGAACTTGATCGTTCCCTTTACCCGTTGCACCGTGAGAAATGGCATCAGCGCCCGTCTCATTAGCAATTTCAATCAAGCGCTTAGCAATCAACGGACGAGCGATAGAAGTGCCGAGCAGATACTCGCCTTCATAGATGGTGTTCGCTCGGAACATTGGGAATACATAATCGCGAACAAATTCCTCGCGAAGATCTTCGATATAGATCTCTTTAACACCCAGTGCTTGAGCCTTAGTGCGTGCGGGCTCGACTTCTTCACCTTGACCGATGTCGGCTGTAAAGGTCACTACCTCGCAGTTGTAGGTCTCTTGCAACCACTTAACGATAACGGATGTGTCCAGGCCGCCTGAATACGCCAGCACAACCTTTTTGACATCGGACATTCTTTGCTCCTTGTTCATGAAAAGTAGTTCACCCAACGACACCGCGCTGAGCGCAGTGCAATAACATAAACTACGAGTATAGCGCTCTCAATGCTCAGCGAATACCGTCAACGACGCCTAAGGGGTAAAGCTGCTAGAATCATAGCCAACAAAGGGGTTGCTTTAACCGCTTATTCTAACTACTTACTCGCTTTACTAAGGAGAGCTGCATGAGCGAGGCATTTGCCCGCGAATTGATGGCCCAACGTTTTCGCAGTTATCTGCCGGTTGTCATTGATTTAGAAACGGGTGGGTTTAACGCCCAAAGTGACGCAGTACTCGAAATTGCTGCCGTGACGCTTACCATGGACCCTGACGGTAATTTATTACCCGACGCCACTTACGCGTATCACATTCATCCGTTTGAAGGCGCGAACGTTGAGCAATCCGCCCTTGATTTCACAGGCATTAATCTAGATGACCCACTGCGTCGCCAAGTGGCGCTAAGCGAATCTGAAGCGCTAGGTGAAATTTTTCGCCCTATCCGCAAATCAATCAAGGCACATGGGTGCTCACGGGCAATACTGGTTGGTCATAATGCTGCCTTTGATCATGGCTTCCTAAATGCGGCGGCGAACCGCTGCAGCGTAAAACGGAATCCGTTTCACCCTTTTTCCAGCTTTGACACAGCAACCCTGGCAGGCTTTGTATATGGTCAAACAGTGCTTGCTCGTGCATGCCGCGCGGCAGGTATCGAGTTTGATAACAAGTCCGCCCACTCGGCCCGCTACGATACCGAACGCACAGCAGAGCTCTTTTGTGCGATGGTCAACCGCTATAAAGACTTAGGCGGATGGCGGCTGGCTCAGCAGGAACAAGAACTGGACGACAGCGAGTAATGAGCCTCCAAGATGCACCCACAGTGGCTTTGCGCTAAACTTCGCGGCTGCAGGCCACGCGTTTGCACGATCTTTCTACGTAAGCGTGTCATTAGTGGTAAGCGTGCCATTAGTGCGCGCTGCTTAATGCACGATTATGAAAACAAGCAAAGGGGCGTCATTACCCCTTGCTTGAATACTGTTTTAACTACCCGTTTTCAGGAGATGAGACGTTTCCATGGCCCAGCATAATGCCTTTTACGCCCAGTCCGGTGGCGTTACCGCCGTCATCAATGCCAGCGCCTGCGGCGTTATCGAAGCTTGCAGACAAGCGCCCGACCAGATTGGCAAGGTATATGCCGGTCATAACGGCATTATCGGTGCCTTAACGGAAGACCTCATCGATGTGACTCAAGAGAGCGATGAATCGATTGCTGCCTTACGCCATACGCCTGGCGGTGCCTTTGGTTCCTGCCGCTACAAGCTGAAAGATATTGATACCCACCGTGCTCAATACGAACGCTTAATCGAAGTTTTCAAAGCCCACGATATTCGCTACTTCTTCTACAATGGCGGCGGTGATAGCGCAGACACCTGCCTTAAAGTGTCCCAACTGTCTGAAAAACTCGGCTACCCGCTAACCGCGATTCATGTGCCGAAAACCGTTGATAACGATCTGCCTATTACCGACAACAGCCCCGGGTTTGGTAGCGTTGCCAAATATATTGCCACCTCTACCCGTGAAGCATCGCTGGATATCGCGTCTATGTGCGCCACATCCACTAAGGTATTCGTCCTTGAAGTGATGGGTCGCCATGCTGGCTGGATTGCAGCAGCGGGCGGCTTAGCAGGAGAAGGCGAAGGCGAGCCGCCTCACCTAATTATCTTTCCTGAAGTATCGTTTGACCGTAAAGCGGTCATGGCGCGCGTTGAAGAGTGCGTTCAGAAGTACGGTTATTGCGTCATCGTTGTCTCTGAAGGCGCACGCTACGAAGATGGCACTTTCCTTGCCGATGCGGGCAATACCGATGCCTTTGGTCACCGCCAGTTAGGCGGCGTAGCACCAACGCTGGCTGGAATGGTGAAGCAAGACCTGGGTTACAAGTACCACTGGGCAGTTGCTGATTATTTACAGCGCGCGGCGCGCCACTTGGCCTCTAAAACCGACGTTGAACAAGCCTATGCAGTGGGCCGCGAGGCGGTAACATTAGCACTTGCAGGCAAAAATGCCATGATGCCCGCCATACGCCGTATTTCACAGGATCCCTATCAGTGGGATGTTATCTCGGCGCCACTGTCCCAAGTGGCTAACCAAGAAAAATTCATGCCACGGGATTTTATTAGCGAAAACGGTTTTGCGATTACCCCCGCTTGCCGAGCGTATCTCTCTCCGCTCATCCAGGGCGAGGATTTCCCTCCGTTTGAAAACGGTCTGCCTAAAGTAGCTAAGCTAAAGCTCGCAAAAGTGGAACAGAAACTGCCTAAGTTCACGCTGTAAATAGTTAGCGTGTTATAAAAACGGGGCGATGAAAGCATTCATCGCCCCGTTTTTTATGGTTAGCGTTTATTAAGTGAGCAACGTTACGCTTTTAGCGCAATAACCAGGAAAGCACCAATAAGAGCAGCAGAATACCCGCCACCCCCTGCCAAAAACGCCGTGACTCTTGGCGAGGCTCCTCACGGCTGGGCACGCGCCCCAACGGGACTCTTAAGGCATGCAGAAATTCGGAGAGCCGTCTAAAACGTAGTGCACGCTGAGGATCTAGAGCCCGACGTAACGCATCATCAAGCTCAGTCGATATTTCTGGATTGGTTGTTCGGGCACTACGGTAGCTGAGCTCTTCAAGATCGGTGTGGCTGCGCAGTCGATTAGGCGTCAACGTATAGGGCAATGCCCCTGTCAGCAACCAATAGACCGTTGATGCCAATGAATACTGGTCACTGCGCCGACCTACGCTATCACCTAGTGCGTACTCAGGGGCCGTGTGTTCATTAAAACCAATTTGGCGGAGTAGCTCGCCCGAGTGGCGATGGCCATCCACCTCGCGCATGTGGCAGGCACTGAAATCTGCTAACACGAGTTTGCCGTGGGGGTCGATCAGCACATTATCAGGGGTAATTTGCTGATGAATGATATCGCGATGATGCAACGCTTGAACCGCTTTACCCAGTTGATTGGCGATATCCAGACGCTGCACCAAACTCGCTTGTGGGTGCCTTTCTGCCCACTGGCGGAGCGTTTCACCTTCAACGTGCTGCATTAAGTAATAAAGGTAACGGCGTGGTCGTGACGACTGCATTACTTTAACGACAAAGGGCGAATTTACACGCTCTACCACCCATTGCTGCAGTAAAAAATGTTCCAGATAAGCGTTACGCAAAGAGAGTTCTGGGCTGGGTGCTTTCATCACCATTTCACGCTCTGAATGCACATCACGGACGCGATAAACTCTTGATTGCGCATTACGTGACAGCACCGACAGCACCTCAAGCCCATCAAACCGCTCTCCTGGCGTCAGCTCGGGGGGAATAGGCAGGTCACCATAAATAAGCCCTGGGTGATCTTCAGACTCTTCCGGCAGCTCATCGATACGCAGCAGTTGGAAGCAAAATTGATCACCTCCATACCCCCTATCTTGGGCACGCTGCTTTGCTTCGCTCGCTAGGCACTCACAGGCGGCGTCTAGATCACTGGCATTTTGGCGGATCAGACGAACGTAATCAGATGGCATTAAGGTGCCACGGACGCCCTGAGTAGTAAAAACAAAAAAGTCGCCCTGTTTAAGCGGTAGATGGGTATAGTCGATATCGACGCTTCCATCCATCCCCAAAGCACGTGAGGGGTAACGATAGCCGCCAATATCGGTCACATGGTCGCGGGTTAGCTGCTCGAACTCAGCGCCTCGCAATCGAAAAACTAACGTATCCCCCATATGAAATAGGTGCGCTTCACGCTCGCGAAAGACCATCGCGGATAGCGAAGATACGAAACTTCCTTCTTTAACATGCTTGCTTTGGCTGTAGCACCACCCATTGAGAGCACGAAGCACCCGGGTTGCCGACGTTTTCGTGTCCCAGTGGTCAGGCGTCGAGTAATAGTCAGCCAAAAAACCGCGAACACTTAAATCACCTGCCTGTTTAGCCAAGGTGTTACGAGAAATCGAGTCACTAATAACTGCGCAACCCCCTTTTACTTTCAACAGCTGCGCATCAGGCAACCGCACCGACATAGAGCTACGGTGTAGACGCCGATCAGGGGCCACAAAGGCTTGGCCATAACTAATTAGTAACTGGGCGTGCGCCAACTCATCCTCCTAGGCTTTAGGCTCTTCATGGGAACCACACAGCGGTTATGATACACGCTGATCAAGGGAAGCGATGCCCGCCAAACGTCGTGATGGCGAAAAACGACGCTTATTTTTGGATTCATCGTCATTGTTAGCGGCACACACCTATGTCGCATTGGTAATCCACTAGCCAACTTCGTATAATTCTCCGCCATTAATGCAATGCATCAACTGCTTAGCCTTCGCACTACATAAGCCAAGCCAAGGAATAAACGATGAACTTCGATAACATCCCCGCTGGAAAGGATCTGCCCAACGATATTTACGTGGCGATTGAAATTCCCGCTAATCACGCGCCGATTAAGTATGAAATCGATAAAGATATGGGTGCCCTGCTGGTTGACCGCTTCATGGCAACCCCCATGTTCTATCCGGCTAACTACGGCTTTATTCCCCACACCCTGGCCGATGATGGCGACCCGCTGGATGCCTTGGTAGTTACCCCCCACCCCGTGGCTCCGGGTAGCATCATTCGCGCTCGCCCTGTTGGCATTTTGAATATGACCGACGAAGCAGGCGAAGATGCAAAATTGGTCTGCGTCCCGCACCCCAAGCTGAGCACTCTGTATGATGATGTTCAAGAAGTGACTGATCTTCCTGAACTGCTACGTCAGCAAATCGCTCACTTTTTCGAGAACTATAAAGACCTCGAAAAAGGTAAGTGGGTGAAAGTAGAGTCTTGGGAAGGTGTTGAAGCGGCACGCAAAGCGATTGAAAAATCAGTCGCGGCTTACCAAAAAGCTTAACCTATCGGGTTGAGCGATAACGCCAGACCGCGCTTCCTCTTAAAGGCTGCCCATGTGGCAGCCTTTTCTATTATCTGCCGTTTAATTCCGAGACCTGAGATTCAACATTAACGGAGTATGAAGAAGCGCGTCACGTCACCGCAGCATCTACGCTGACATCACAAGGTAGGATATGCTATTTCAAAATTTCCCTGATACGTCTGCGTAAGGATACTTCGTGTTGTCTTTTAAGCGTTTAAGTCTGTTACTGTTACTCTGCTGGCTTCCCCTGCTAGCCCATGCTCAGTGGTTTTCCTCTTCCAGTAATCAAAGCGATTTTTTACCTGTCCTAGAAGCCTTTCAGCCTACCGCTTGGCATGACGGCAGCGCCATTTATATTGGTATCGATATTGCGGACGACTATTATTTATATCGCCACCAATTTAGCGTTAGCAGCACAACGGACGCTGTATCCCTTGATGAGCCGCTACTTCCGCAAGGAACATTCACAACTGATGAATTCATGGGCGATGTGTATGTTTTTCGTGACATATTAGTCTTTGAAACGCCATTTTCCCCGCCCTATAGCGGCCCGATCGATATTGAACTGACGTTCCAAGGCTGTGCCGACGCAGGCCTTTGCTACCCGCCGGAAACCGTATCGCTTGACGCCTCAGAGTCATCTCCCCCCACGGCCTTTGCTGACTGGGACGCTGCAGATCAAGCACTGCCAGGCGCTGAAGGCAGCGACGACCAGCAAATTAGTCAAACCGCGGGCACCAATAGCAGCGCTGAATTCTCAGCCCCACAAAGCGAAGATAGCCGCTTTAGCGCATTGCTCAACAGCGCCAGCCTCCCTCTTGCCTTAGGGTTATTTTTTATCGCCGGACTGGGCCTTACTTTCACGCCCTGCGTCCTACCGATGGTGCCTATTTTGTCTTCCATTATCGTAGGACAAAAACCAACTCGGCCCCGAGCGTTTGTACTCTCAGCCAGCTATGTTTTGGGCATGGCGTCCACCTACGCGTTAGTCGGTGTGCTAATGGGCCTGTTTGGCGCGGGCTTAAACCTTCAGGCCCACCTGCAATCAGCGCCGGTGCTAGTTACCTTTGCTGTTCTATTTACGCTATTTGCCTTAGCCATGTTCGGGGCGTTTAACTTAAGAGTTTCACCGCGGCTGGCCGCTAAAATTGACGGTTGGCAAGCACGTGCACAGCAAAGCGGCCCTGCAGGCCTAGCCCTGGCAGGCGCACTATCGGTATTAGTGGTTTCCCCCTGTGTAACAGCCCCACTTGCCGGTGCGTTGGTGTTTATTTCCTCGACCGGAAATGCTGCCATGGGCGGAGCTGTTTTATTTGCACTGGGCCTAGGCATGGGCGTGCCACTGCTATTAGTGGGCACCTTTGGGGCAACGCTGCTACCGCGCTCAGGCGCTTGGATGAACGGCGTTAAAATTGCTTTCGGATTGCTGTTACTGGGCGTTGCCATTTGGATGGTTGAGCGATTAGTGCCGCCTTCGCTGGCGCTTTTGCTCTGGGCAGCGCTGGCCATAGGTAGCGCACTCATGTTGGGCGCCTTAAATATGAATCAGCCACAAGGCTGGCCTAAAGCACGACAAACAATAGGACTGATGTTACTGGCATGGGGCATTGCTCTTGTCATTGGCGCAGCCCAAGGCGGCAGCAACCCATTGCGCCCCTTAACGGTATCCAGCGCCTCAACGGACAGCGGCACGCCGCAAGCAACGCTTGCTTTTCAGCAAGTTGATGAACTGAGTGCACTTGAAACCGCACTCTCTGAAGCCGCGAGTGCCCAACAGCCTGCCTTTGTTAATTTCACTGCTGACTGGTGTATCTCCTGCAAGCTAATGGAGCGCGATGTTTTTCCAGACCCCAATGTGGTCGCTGCATTGAACGATTTTCGCCTGATTGAGGTCGATGTCACCAATACGGATGCGCAAAGTCGGGAACTGCTAAACCGCTTTAACTTATTTGGCCCACCAAGTCTGCTTTTTTTTAGCCAGGGCGAAGAAGTGCGAGATGCACGCATTCAAGGTGAAATAACGGCTACCCAGCTGGTACAGCACCTGGAAGCGTTACGGCGCTGGCAACAAGGCTGAGCTGAAGCCTATGACCACCTTGTGTCGCGAACGTCGTCAAACGGTTGTTTAAATAACCAGCAACGAGCTTATGTCGGCCTTCACTAGACATGCCCGTACTTTTTCGGCAAACTTCGCAGCCATATCAGCTAAAATCTTCATGTTTTAGGACTTAGCACCGGGTAACGTTCAAGATCGTGCAGCGTTCTGTTCATTTTCAAACAAGGTTTACTGCGCTGTGACAGCGCTCAATGCAGCTGGCGATACGATACTCAACTGCATTGCGATTAACTTTCATCACTTTTGGGGCAACAGGTATGGATATTCGTAAAGTTAAAAAACTGATTGAACTCCTCGAAGAATCAAACATTAGCGAAATCGAAATTCAGGAAGGCGAAGAGTCCGTCCGCATCAGCCGCCATCCGAATGGTGCAACGTGGCAGCCTCAGCCGATGCCACAGTACGCTCAAATGCCGCCTATGCAGCAGGCGCCAGCTCAACCCAGCGCTCCGGCTGCTGAGGCAGAGCCCCAAGGCGTAAGCTATCAAGGTGAAGCGGTTAACTCACCCATGGTTGGCACGTTCTACCGTAGCCCAGCACCCGGCGCCAAATCGTTTGTGGAAGTTGGCGATACGGTTAAGCAAGGCGATACGGTATGTATCGTTGAAGCAATGAAAATGATGAATCAAATTGAAGCCGATCGCGACGGCGTCGTCGAGGCCATCCTAGTGGAAGACGGAGAGCCGGTGGAATTCGATCAACCTATGATCGTCATCGCTTAATCTTTCACAACAACACGGGTGGATTCTCCCATGCTGGACAAGGTACTTATCGCAAACCGCGGCGAGATTGCCCTTCGTATTCTCCGGGCCTGTAAAGAGCTAGGCATTAAAACCGTTGCGGTTCACTCCAAAGCTGACCGTGAATTGATGCATGTTCGCTTGGCCGACGAAGCGGTATGCATCGGCCCCGCCTCCTCAGCGCAGTCGTACTTGAATATTCCTGCATTAATAAGCGCTGCTGAAGTGACGGATTCAAGCGCCATTCATCCTGGCTATGGCTTTCTCTCGGAAAACGCCAACTTTGCTGAGCAGGTTGAGCGCTCTGGCTTTACCTTTATTGGCCCGCGCGCGGAAACTATCCGCCTAATGGGTGATAAAGTTAGCGCCATTGAAGCAATGAAGGCCGCAGGTGTTCCTACCGTGCCTGGCTCAGACGGCCCGCTAGGTGATGATGATGCTACCAACCTAGCCACAGCACGCCGCATTGGCTATCCGGTAATTATCAAAGCGGCTGCCGGCGGTGGTGGCCGCGGTATGCGGGTGGTACACACCGAAGGCCATCTGCTTTCAGCCATTACTGTCACCCGCACTGAGGCGCACTCGGCATTTGGCGATGGCACGGTTTACATGGAAAAATTCCTTGAGAAACCCCGCCATGTTGAAGTTCAGGTGCTGGCTGACGGGCAAGGCAATGCTATCCACCTTTATGATCGCGACTGCTCTTTACAGCGTCGCCACCAAAAGGTTCTGGAAGAAGCGCCTGCTCCTGGCATCAACCCGGAAGCGCGTGCAAAGGTGCTCGAAGCATGTCGCCAAGCGTGTCTCGAAATTAACTATCGTGGCGCGGGCACCTTCGAGTTCCTATACGAAGACGGTGATTTCTTCTTTATTGAAATGAATACCCGTGTACAGGTAGAGCACCCTGTCACCGAGATGGTCACAGGCGTAGATATCGTTAAGGAACAGTTGCGCATTGCCTCCGGCCTGCCACTTTCGATTCGCCAAGAAGACGTAAAGATCAATGGCCATGCCTTTGAGTGCAGGATTAATGCAGAAGACTCGCGTACGTTTATGCCCTCCCCAGGCAAAGTCACTCTGTTCCATGCCCCCGGTGGCCTTGGCGTGCGTATGGACTCTCATCTGTACACTGGCTACACCGTACCGCCTCATTATGATTCACTGATTGGCAAGCTAATCACCTGGGGAGCTGATCGCGAGATTGCCCTAACGCGTATGCGCAACGCCCTAGATGAGCTACTGGTTGAGGGGATCAAGACCAATATTGACCTGCAAAAAGATTTGGTGAGAGATAGTTATTTCCGCCAAGGCGGCGTCAATATTCACTATCTTGAAAAGAAACTCAGTAGCTAATATCTGCAAAAGCGATATAGATAGCTGATAATGCTCAACGGGGTGGCCATAGCCACCCCGTTATTGTTTTACCTTTGCGTGAATGCACGTACGCAGTGGAGATTACTGATGCCCTGGCTCCAACTCAAAGCCCATGTTGCTCCAGAACAAGCCGAACTACTCGAAGATCTGCTGTTAGAAGAAGGCGCAACGGCCATTGGCCTACAAGACGCCCACGATGATCCCGTCTTCGAACCTGAGCGAGGCACTACCCCGCTTTGGCAAGATACAATTCTGACCGGCCTATATGACGACTTAGGTGGCGTTGAAGCCATGCTTGAGCGTATTCAGGCCGCTTGGTCTGAGCAAGTCCCCGGCGAACCCTGCCCAACGATTGAGTATGAACTATTAGCCGACAGAGACTGGGAAAGAGAGTGGATGGATGACTTTACGCCGTTGCGAATGGGCCAACGGCTATGGATTGTGCCGAGCTGGCATGAGCCACCAGAAGCCAATGCTGTCAATCTCATTCTTGACCCAGGCCTTGCATTTGGCACTGGCACCCATCCCACGACAGCGCTTTGCCTGGAGTGGTTGGATAGCCTAGCAGTTAGTGGCGAACTGGAAGATAAAACCGTTCTGGATGTGGGCTGCGGCTCCGGCATTCTTGCCATTGCCGCACTAAAGCTCGGTGCTATCCATGCGGACGCCACTGATATAGATCCACAGGCACTTCAGGCAAGCCGAGACAATGCGGCGCGCAATCAGATTAGCGACGCACAATTGTCGCTTTACTATCCAGAACAACTGAACGACGGCCACTACCCCGTCGTCACGGCTAATATTCTAGCGGGACCATTAGTTGAGTTAGCCCCAATGATTGCAGGTCATGTCGCGCCCGGCGGACAAATAGCACTGTCTGGCATTTTAGCTAACCAAGCGGATGAGGTCTTGCAAGCCTACGAAGCCCAGGGCTTGACAATGGAAGAGCCCACAATTCGCGAAGGGTGGGTTCGCCTATCAGGCCACCGCGCTGTTTAATCTAGCCAACGGCCTTCACCCCATCGCCGAGTAGGCGTATCATACGCCCCCTTGAAACGCCTACTCGGCGATTATTATCTGTATCAACAGCGCAGCACAATGACCACACAAAACTTTCAGCCACCAATGATAGGGCCTTACCAGTTACCCAACCAAGTTATCTTGGCGCCGATGGCTGGCGTTACCGACCGCCCGTTTCGCCAACTTTGTAGGCGTTTAGGTGCGGGATGGGTGGTCGGCGAAATGGTGACAGCTGACCCTTCTCTTTGGCATACCCGAAAGTCCAAGCTACGTATGGATCACCAAGGCGAGCCTGACCCACGGGTTGTACAAATTGCCGGGGGGGATGCTGAAATGCTGGCCAATGCTGCGCGCCTTAACGCCGAACTAGGCGCCCAGGTGATTGATATCAACATGGGATGCCCGGCTAAAAAGGTCTGCAATAAGGCGGCTGGCTCTGCCTTAATGCGTGATGAAGCGCTTGTAGCCGAGATTCTGGACGCCGTTGTTAAGGCTGTTGATATTCCAGTTACCTTAAAAATCCGCACAGGCTGGTCTGCTGAAGCTAACAATGGCCTACGCATTGCTAAACTCGCGGAATCCGCAGGCATCCAAGCCTTAGCAGTACATGGACGTCATCGAGAGCAGCGCTATACTGGATGGGCTGAGTACGACACTATCGCTGAAATTAAGTCGCACCTGACGATACCGGTAATCGCCAATGGGGATATTACCAGCCCTCAAAAGGCCAAAGAGGTCTTGTCATATACAGGTGCAGATGCAGTAATGATTGGCCGCGGAGCGCAAGGTAACCCATGGATATTCGAGCAGATTACCCACTACCTTGCCCATGGTGAGCTGCTAACACCCGCGACTCTTGATGAGCGCCGCGACGTTCTCAATGAACACTTACAAGCTCTGCACACGTTTTACGGCGATACAATGGGTGTTCGTATAGCACGCAAACACCTTGGTTGGTACTTGAATGAAGACCCGCGCTTCAACGACAAACAGTATTATCTGCTGAAGCAGCAATTTAATGCGCTTGCCACCCCAGCATCGCAACTTGATTGGATTAATGATGCCATGACGCAAGACGCTGCAGAGCGTCTGCTAGCTAAAGGAAGCCATGCTGCATGACTGAACGCGACCTGCTTTCGAACGAGCTCTCTCACCGTCTTACAGGCACTCTGGCAGACCCTGCCGCGAGCGCACCGCCTCAACCACTTAGAGAAGCGGTTGAAACGGCGATACGTCGTTACTTCGAGCATCTCGATGGCAGCCAGGCAACTGATCTCTACGCGATGGTGATGGCCGAAGTAGAAGCGCCACTACTTAGCTGCGTAATGGAACATACTGAAGGCAACCAAACCCGCGCCGCGGATGTATTGGGCTTAAACCGTGGCACATTGCGCAAAAAACTTAAGCTCTATGGATTGATTGAAGGTGACGCCCCATAAGGGGCGTTGTTGTTTGTAATTTTCGATGTTAACTCCTTGACTCTGCACACGAGCACTCTAATGGCTGATAGTACTGCTACCCCCGTCCGTCGCGCCCTTTTGAGCGTATCCGATAAAACCGGCATTGTTGAATTCGCCCGCGGCTTAAGCCAGCACGGCGTAGAACTTCTGTCGACTGGCGGGACCTTCCGACTGCTTCAGGAAAACTCAGTTCCTGTTAAAGAAGTCTCTGAGCACACGGGTTTTCCTGAAATCATGGATGGCCGTGTAAAAACACTGCACCCCAAAATCCATGGTGGAATTCTGGCACGCCGCGGTCAGGATGATGCAGTGATGGCAGAAAACGACATTGCCCCCATCGACATGGTGGTTGTTAATCTTTACCCATTTGCCGCCACTGTCGCCAACCCAGACTGCACACTGGAAGACGCCATCGAAAATATCGATATCGGCGGACCGACCATGGTGCGTGCATGCGCCAAAAATCACGCCTTTACCACCATCGTGGTAAATGCTGATGACTATGCTCGGGTACTGGGAGAGCTGGCTGCGCAAGACGGTCAAGTGAGCGCCGCCACCCGCTTTGACCTGGCCGTGAAAGCATTTGAGCACACCGCCGGTTATGATGGCGCCATTGCCAATTACCTAGGCCGTAAAGTGACTAGCGAAAACGCAACGTTTGCTCGCACTTTCAACCTGCAATTAGACAAAAAGCAGGACATGCGATACGGCGAAAACCCGCATCAGCAAGCTGCTTTTTACGTGGATCCCCAAGCAAGCGAACCGAGCGTCGCCACTGCAAAAACTCTGCAAGGTAAGCCACTCTCCTTCAATAACGTGGCCGACACAGATGCAGCATTTGAGTGCGTTAAAGCGTTTGATGAAACGGCTTGTGTCATCGTCAAACATGCCAACCCTTGCGGTGTAGCCATTGGCGCTACTGCACTTGAAGCATATGACAAAGCCTTCGCTACCGATCCGACCAGCGCTTTTGGTGGCATTATTGCGTTTAACGTGGCACTAGATGCCGAAACCGCTCGGGCAATTATTGATCGCCAGTTTGTTGAAGTTATTATCGCACCCGGCGTGAGTGATGAGGCAGTTGCTATCGTGGCAGAGAAGCAGAATGTACGCCTGCTTGATGTCAGCGCCCACTGGCCTGGCGAAACACAGCCTGCGTTTGACTTTAAACGTGTTAACGGCGGACTGTTGGTACAAGAGCGCGACCAGGGCATGGTAACCCGCGAAGAGCTGACCGTGGTTAGCGAACGCGTTCCAACGGAACAAGAACTTCGCGACCTGGGTTTTGCTTGGCGAGTCGCTAAATTCGTTAAATCGAATGCGATTGTATACGCCAAAGAGGGTCAAACAGTGGGTGTTGGCGCAGGCCAAATGAGCCGCGTTTACTCAGCGAAAATTGCGGGCATTAAAGCGGCGGATGAAGGTCTTTCAGTGCCCGGCTCGGTAATGGCGTCAGATGCATTCTTCCCTTTCCGCGATGGTATTGACGCCGCCGCAGCCGCTGGCATTACTGCCGTTATTCAGCCCGGCGGCTCCATGCGTGACCAGGAAGTCATTGATGCCGCTAACGAAGCGGGCATTGCCATGGTATTTACTGGCATGCGCCACTTCCGTCATTAATCGCCTCGTCTTGCCATAAAAACAGGCCCCCAACGGATTTTCCGATGGGGGCCTGTTTGCTGATAGCGCTGCTTATTTATAGCACTATTTATTTATAGAACTTGCGCCTGCGCTTAACCTAGATCAATACACAGATATTTTGTCTCAAGGAACTCTTCCAAGCCTTGATGCCCGCCTTCACGCCCAAGACCGGACGCTTTTACGCCACCAAAAGGCGCGGCTGCATTAGAAATAAGGCCGGTGTTAATTCCCACCATGCCATACTCAAGTGCATCGGCGACGCGCCAAACGCGACCCAGATCTTGTGAGTAGAAATAGGAGGCTAAACCATACTCGGTGTCATTAGCCATCTCGATAGCAGTTTCCTCTTCATCGAAGGGAAAAACTGCCGCCAGCGGGCCAAAGGTTTCTTCGTGAGCCACCTTCATCTTATCTGTTGCAAAGCTAATCAGCGTCGGCGTAAAGAAGTTTCCACCGAGTGGGTGCGGGTGACCACCTAGCAGCAGCTCAGCGCCATTATCGACCGCATCCTGCACATGCTCACTGACCTTTTTGACCGCCTCACCGTCGATCAACGGGCCAATGTTAATATTGGGCTCGGTGCCATTACCTACGTACAGCTCACTATTCATAGCAACCGCCAACTTCTCACAGAAGGCGTTAATAACGCTGGACTGCACCAAAAACCGGTTAGTGCATACGCATGTTTGACCAGCATTACGAAACTTCGCTGCCATGGCACCTTCTACAGCGGCATCAAGGTCTGCATCTTCAAACACGATAAAGGGCGCATTACCGCCCAGCTCAAGGGATATTTTTTGCACGTGCTCAGCCGCCTGAGCCATGAGCTTGCGGCCAACTTCCGTAGAACCCGTAAAGGTAATTTTGCGCACTTTGGGTGATTGAGTAAGTGCACTGGCAATATCCGCAGCGCTGCCAGGCACTACATTAAACACGCCACGGGGAATGCCTGCTCTTTCTGCCAACATGGCCAGAGCCGTTGCAGAAAATGGCGTTTGGCTTGCAGGCTTAACGACAATCGTACAGCCCGCGGCTAACGCGGCGCCTGCTTTACGCGTGATCATAGCAGCCGGAAAATTCCAGGGAGTAATAGCCCCCACAACACCGACAGGCTGTTTTGTCACCACAATACGCTGGTTCGCTTTAGCGGCGGGAATAGTCTCGCCATAAACACGGCGCGCTTCTTCAGCAAACCAACGTAAAAAGCTAGCGGCGTAGGCAATTTCGCCCTCTGCCTCTTTTACTGGCTTGCCTTGCTCGTAGGTCATGAGCAAGGCGAGATCATGTTTATGCTCCAGCATAAGATCATGCCACTTCAGCAGCAGATCAGCTCGTTCTTGAGCTGTCAGCGCACGCCAAGCGGGTAACGCGGCATCCGCTGCATCGATAGCGCGCTCTGTCTCAGCTTTACCTAGTCGAGGCATGTCGCCCACGGACTCACCGGTTGCAGGGTTTAAGACATTAATTTGCTCACCGCTGTCGGCGGCCACCCAGCTACCATCGATATAGGCAAACGGGCAATACAGCTGTGTTTCTTTCAGCGCTTCCATGACAGACTCCTGACCAAATATTGGCCTCACGGGCTCATTGACCTGTTCATGCTAAGACGAAACCACGTGTTTAACCAAATCTTTACAATGAAATCTGCCAAAGATTCTTAGCCAGTATTTCAACTGATTAACGTTAAGAATTCCTGCCGCGTGGCTTGATTGCTGCGAAAACTCCCCAGCATCACAGAAGATGTCATACTTGAATTTTGCTTTTCCACACCGCGCATCATCATGCAAAGATGGCGTGCCTCAATCACCACAGCGACACCTCTTGATTGGGTAACTTGCTGCACTGCCTCGGCAATTTCACGCGTCAAGTTTTCTTGGATTTGCATACGCCTAGCGTACATATCAACAATACGGGCAAACTTCGAAAGCCCGAGTACTTTTCCGCTAGGCAGATAAGCGATATGACATTTGCCAATAAAGGGTAGCAAGTGGTGCTCACACATGGAGTACAGCTCAATGTCTTTTACAAGGACCATTTCATCTGTTTGCGACTCAAATACCGCGCCATTAACAATCTCCTCAAGTGATTGCTGATAGCCAGCAGTTAAGAACTGCATTGCTTTTGCGGCTCTTTTGGGTGTATCGCGCAGCCCTTCACGGTCAGGGTTTTCACCGATTGCGGTGATAATGTGGCGGTAGTGTTGAGCAATGTCGTCGGTCATTTGAAGCCTCATCAAAACTGTACGTGCTAGCCATTGAAAAATATCTGCTCTACTAGAGCGTTTACTCAACGGCGAAATATTGCTATCGATCAATAGCTGAGAGCCGTGCGCCAATCATGTACAAAAAATATACGCGAAACAACTTTTGCACAATAAGAAACACCACACCCGGTTATTTTAACGCATCTAACCCTGCTGTGGCAGAGTGCCGCGCACCCCCCTTTGAGACTATTTAAGCTGTGCTATCATGGATCGAACTAGCCAGCTTAATTCGTAGCGCTCATCTGAGATTTCCTTATGTCATTCAAACCTGCACCATTTTTCTTAACTGCTCTATTGGGAACTGCATTGGCAACCCCCTTGTTAGCCGCTGAACAGACATTAACACTACCTAAAGGTGCTAGTGTCGGTGTCGAGGTGATCGAAGAGTTTGCTTTTAGCGACAGCCAATCGCGTTATGAAGCTATCTTACTTCATCCCACCCAAGCTGGCAGCGCCTCGCATCAGTTGCCCGAATACTGCGTTTTAGTCGCCAATGCACAGTTCACTAATGGGCGCATTCGTATTACAACTCAAGACGCAACCTGCATTGAAACACACGATGCTGAAAGCGCTATTTTCACAGGGTCATTTAGTGCCGGTGCGTATGCAGAAGACGGTCAGTACGGTCTTGCCTGTGATGAGTCGCCTTGCACCTTATCGCCAGGCCAAGCATTCGTGGTAACACTGGATGAAAATATCGATATCAACGCTCAAGATAACCCTTCAGCGGAAATTAATGCTGCTCGGCGAGAGGCTGATGGAGAAGGCGTAGCCAACCCCATCCCATCAGATCGGCCTGACCCGGATGCAAGCGCTGAAAACCCACGCTCCGTCAATCAACCTGAATAAAACCACGTCACTCATCGTCAATGGAGGCGATGCTTAATTAACTCCCGCTGCAATTGTTATGCTAGCCAAATAGGCTTTTCAAGCTGTAACAACTGCTGCTCCAGCTGGCGGATGTGCTGATCCCAATAACCGCTCTCCGCCAGCCATGGAAACGCACGAGGAAACGCTGGATCATCCCAGCGAGAAATAAGCCACGCGGTGTATCGGATAAGACGATAAGCCCGCAACGGCTCGATCAGTGACAGCTGGTGTTGCGGAAATGTTTGCTCCTCTTCATAGCCTTCAACAATTTCACTTAGCTGTGCTCGCCAGCCAGATGGATCATCAACGGGTAACAGCATCCATACATCTTGGATAGCGGGCGCCATAAGGCAATCGTCAAAATCCACCAAGGTAAATGATTCATCTCTTCCTAAAACATTGCCCAGATGACAATCACCATGCGTTCGAATCATTTGATCGCTGGCGATGGGGTGCTTTTCAAGATGACGAAGAATTTTCTGTACAACGTTGTGATAAGCGCGCTGCTGATGCTTGCTTAGCCTTTTACTCTCGATAACACGGGCCTCAGCATCATCAATATCGCCCTGCCACTCTAATGTTGGACGGTACTGAAACGCCTTTCGTGATGACACTGCATGTAACCGCCCTAACGCATTACCTAATGCAAAAAGATGCGACGGATTGTCTAGCTCAGGCGCTTGACCACTGCACTGCGGGTAAAGCGTGAAGCGAAATTGCTGGTAAGTATGGAGTGATTGGCCATGCTGATCCCGCCATGGCGCAACAACGGGCACATTTGCAGCAGCCAACTCCTGAAGAAAATCATGCTCTTCCTGAATGATCTCATCTGCCCAACGACCAGGACGATAGAATTTCACAACCCAGCGCTCACCGTCATCGTCACGAAACATCAGCACTCGATTTTCATAGCTATTAAGTGCAAACGGCTCGCCAGCCGGCCAAATCCCAACAGACTCCGCAGCAGACATAACAGTGTCCGGAGAAAGCGTACTAAACGGGTGTGGCATATACCGCTCCTGTGCAAATTAAGCCTGCATTCTATCAATTATGCACCAGAGGTGTTCGAGCAACTGCCCAAATATCGACACGTTTAGCCCCCGCACGAAGCGCTTCTTCAGCAAGTGCTTGGCAGGTCGCGCCAGTAGTAACAACGTCGTCAATGATGGTGAGATGTGATGGCAGTGGACCATTAATATGAAAGGCACCTACTAAATTTTTTGCTCGCTCTTTTCTGCTTAACGTCCTTTGAGAAGGCAGCTGTTGACGACATTCAGCCGTTAACACGGGCAGTTTGACCCGCTTGCCTAGTTGATCAGCCAACCAGCGAGACTGATTAAAACCACGCTGCCGCGCCCGGGCGCTATGCATCGGTACAGGCAAGAGACCTTCTCCCATACAGCTGGGTGATTTACTCATCATCAGCTCTACCAGCAACATGCCGGCACGGGGCGACGCATTAAATTTAAAATCATGAACTAACGCTCTTATAGGCTCTTCAAATAAAAGCTCCACCGTCGCGGAGGTAAACGCTGGAGGGTTCTCTCTGCAGTGGCCACAAAAAGATTGAACGGATGCAACGCTTCCAACAGCCAAAGGCTCTTTACACTGCCAGCAGCCATTGGCATTCCACGGCAACTGTGCAAAGCACTCCTGGCACCAACCGCCACTGGTTTGCCCGGGAGAAAGACAAAACGCGCAGTAGCCTGGCAGTCCCTTTTTGGCCCAAGTGCTTGCACAATGTACTAACCGCGTTAGGAGCATACTTTCCTCAGACTGATTTAATTAACAATTTTAGTGACACACCGTTGACATTAATACGAATGCTGTTAATATACGTCTCGTCTTCAGCGGATGTGGTGGAATTGGTAGACACGCTAGATTTAGGTTCTAGTGCCGTAAGGTGTGGGAGTTCGAGTCTCCCCATCCGCACCAATTTAAAGGTTCTTACCTTCGAAAAATTCGGTAGCTTCATGCTAACCGAATTTTTTTGTTTTACGATCCTGCATAAACCGATTAGCTGACCTCAGTCTGTTTTTGAGTTAGGTTAGCAGCTAACAACTAACAACCTTATCGCTTCCAGGATCTCTTCGATGAAACCAGTGCTCGCTGTCTTTCTCCTTGGCGTATTTTGCGCACTGTCGCCAGACACCTATTCTGCTGAAACCTATTCTGCCGAAACCTATACTACTGAGGAAGATAGCGACAGCGACCTACCCGAGTGGGCTGAAGCGCGCGTGGAGCCATTTCGAGCAAGCATTGGCAACTGGGTAGACAACACATCAAGAAACATTGACTCTTTTTTTGGTGGTGATCAATCCGCTTCTGCTGATAACAGATCTTACCTCCGCCTTGGCCAGGAAATAGACTGGATGGAAGGCGAAGGCACTAACGGTGATATTAGTGTGCGTTATCGCATCGATCTTCCTACGACAGAAGACCGCCTGCGCTTAATCATTGAAAGCGATCCAGAAGAATCACAAGGCACACTGGCTGAACAAGGCTCTGGGCGGCTCTATAACGACCAACGCGATCGCAGAACATCAACATTCGGCCTTGATTGGTTAGAAAGTAGAGACAAACGTGAGAACTGGAGCAACCGCTTTGGCGCTGGCGTCCGGCTTCGTCTGCCTCTTGATCCCTATGTCCGCTTTACCAGCGAGCGCCTGTGGGACTTAAAGGATAGCCCCTGGCAGCTAGAATCATTTAATCGACTATCCTGGTTTAACAACTCAGGTTATTCAGCACGCACCGAGTGGGATCTTGGCCGGCCATTATCCACCAATCGCCACCTGCGATTTATCACCAACGTGCAATGGCGTGAGGAAGAGGACACGCTTGAGTACAGCGAGGTAGTGCAGCTAAACCAGCGCTTAAACAGCCGTAGCGCACTTCGCTACTCAGCTATCGCCATTGGTGAAAGCCTGTCTAGCCCACGAATGACAAACTACTACCTGCAAACCCGCTACCGCAGAGATATCCATAAAGGAATACTGTTTGCAGATGTCATTCCAGAATTGCATTTTCAGCGAGAAGTTAGCTACGACCCGCGCTGGGCGATGACATTACGGGTAGAAATGTATTTCCAACGCGAGCTCCAGCGCGATCACTTCCACTTCTAGCAATCAGTGCCCCACCGCGAACGCACGATAGGCCATTGGCAGTTCTGCCAATGGCCTATTAGTTAGTTGTCACCGTTAGTAGCAATACTAATAGCAACAGCTGATTTTTAGTGATTTAAAGCCGCAACCCACCGTCGCACTCGATAATTCGCGCCGTGAAGTAGTCATTTTCAAAAATGAAGGCGACGCTTTTCGCGATGTCATCAGGATTACCCAGCCGCTTAAGAGGCACACTGGAGGAGATTCTTTCCAACATATCGGGGCGCATGGAAGCTGTCATGTCGGTTTCAACAAACCCTGGTGCTACGGTTCCAGTACGAATGCCGTAACGGGCAAGCTCTTTGCCCCAGGTAACTGTCAACGCATGAACACCTGCTTTAGCAGCAGCGTAATTACTTTGCCCCATATTTCCGGCTCGAGAAATACTTGAAATATTGACAATAACGCCCTGGTGCCCAGCTTCTACCATTTGCGTTGCCGCTTCCCGGCCGCACAGAAAAACGCCGGTTAAATTGACATCAAGCACCTTCTGCCAAGCAGATAGCGACATACGTTTTTCAACTACCCCTTCTTTTGCTTTGATAAGTAAGCCATCGTCAGTGATCCCTGCATTATTAATACAACCGCCTACCGGTCCCATGCGGGCCGCAATGTCAGCAAATGCCTGCTGCACTGACTGCTCATCAGCCACATTGGTCACAAAGGCGTGTGCTTGAATATCTTGAGACGCTAACGCTGATACCGCCTCATCCAATGCTGCTGCACTCATATCCAAAAGCGCCAAACGAGCACCTTGCTTGCCTAGCCGCTCCGCCATAGCAAAGCCCAGACCGCGGGCTCCCCCGGTAATCGCGATCACTTTATTTGTCAGGTTCATCTGATTCTCCTTAGGCCGATACTTATAAAGACTGATACTTTAAATTGCTTGCTAAGCGCTACCTATCTCGCCTCGTAAAATGGCGCTATTGTGCATCGCAGCATAGAAGTTATTGAGCGAAATATCGAGCATTAGAACACATACGTAAGCAAGCTAACCGAACGTTGGCTGCTTGTTTTCGCGAATTCTGCCACCATATTGACGAATTACGTTTGTTATGGAGTCTGTCATGCCCATTCTTCTTTTTATATCGCTGTTTACGTTAGTTGATTTTGTACTACTGTTTTCGATCGGTAGCCAAATTGGTTTATTAACCACTCTGCTTCTCGTACTGGGCACTGGTTTCATTGGACTACATCTAATTCGCAAAGAGGGTGTTTCCACTCTGGCGCGCGCGCGACAGCGCATGCAAGTGGGCGAAATTCCCTCTCAAGAACTGTTTACCGGGGCCGCTCTGATTTTCGGAGGCGCCCTACTTTTGGCCCCAGGCTTTCTCTCTGACGCGCTAGGCATCGCCTGCCTGCTGCCTAACGCTCGACAGTTAATATTTAAAGCCCTCACCTGGCTAGGCTTAAAAAGCACTGCTGACCAACAGCAGCAAGCAAGCTACGAACAGGCCCAGACATCACGCTCAAGCAGTCAAGAAGGGCCGATTGAAGGTGAATTCATTAGCCGCGATGAAACAGCAAGGCGGCGCTGAAGGCTCATCGAAGAAGAATGCCAAAAAACCACATTTTTTTATCACTTACCCCTTGAAAGGCTACGAGCAGCCCCCACTTTTGAGTCAGCACACAAGTTCGGCGGATGCACTAGCTTTCGCCATTAACATGAAGGTGACTTACCTTCACTTTTCGCGGGCAAGAGGCCCACGAAAATCTCATTTAGCTAACTGCCCTTATGGGCTTTGACGATACTCAGGAGAACGTGAGCATGAATATCCGTCCTTTGCACGATCGCGTCGTTGTTCGTCGCGTGGAAGAAGAGCAGAAAACCGCTGGCGGCATCGTGCTTCCGGGCAACGCCCAGGAAAAACCCACTCGCGGTGAAATCCTGGCGGTTGGTAATGGTCGCATTCTCGACAACGGTGACGTTCGCCCGTTGGACGTTAAAGTTGGCGACTCGGTGATTTTCAAAGACGGTTTCGGCGTTGAGAAACAGAAAATCAACGGCGAAGAAGTTCTGATCATGAGCGAAGCCGATATCTTGGCAGTCGTCGAAGGCTAAATCTCGCCTCGACTACTTACTTTTCCTTTTAAATTTCAATGTTTAGGAAATAACGAACATGGCAGCTAAGCAAGTAAAGTTCTCCGATGATGCCCGCAAACGCATGGCTCGTGGCGTTGACGTTCTGGCCAACGCAGTAAAAGTTACCCTCGGTCCGAAAGGCCGTAACGTGGTACTGGACAAGTCCTTCGGCGCACCGACCGTTACTAAAGATGGTGTATCGGTTGCTAAAGAGATCGAACTGAAAGACAAGTTCGAGAACATGGGCGCTCAGATGGTTAAGGAAGTTGCTTCCAAAACGTCTGACGCTGCAGGCGACGGTACCACTACGGCAACGGTTCTGGCTCAAGCAATTGTCGCAGAAGGCTTGAAAGGCGTTACTGCGGGCATGAACCCGATGGATCTTAAGCGCGGTATCGACCAAGCGGTTAGCGCGGCTGTTAAAGAGATTCAGGCAATGTCTGTTCCTTGCACCGACACCAAGTCGATTGCTCAGGTAGGCACAATCTCCGCTAACGGCGACAAGCGCATTGGAGAGATCATCGCTGAAGCGATGGAAAAAGTCGGTAAAGAAGGCGTCATCACCGTTGATGAAGGCCGTGGCTTCGAAGACGAGCTGGAAGTCGTTGAAGGTATGCAGTTTGATCGCGGCTACCTCTCGCCCTACTTCGTTACCAACCAAGACACCATGGCTGTCGAGCTGGAAGACCCTTACATCCTGCTCGTAGACAAGAAAATCTCCAACATCCGCGAATTACTGCCGGTGCTGGAAGCGGTTGCTAAGCAAGGTAAACCACTCGCGATTATCGCTGAAGATATCGAAGGCGAAGCGCTGGCAACGCTGGTTGTGAACAATATGCGCGGCATCGTTAAAGTTGCTGCAGCTAAAGCACCTGGCTTCGGCGACCGTCGCAAAGCGATGCTGCAGGATATCGCTATCCTGACTAACGGCACCGTGATTTCTGAGGAAGTTGGCCTGACGCTTGAGCAAGCGAACCTGGATCACCTGGGTACCGCTAAGCGCATGACGATGTCTAAAGAAAACACCACCATCATCGATGGCGCTGGTGTAGAAAATGACATCGAAGCACGCGTTAACCAGATCCGTGCGCAAATCGAAGAAACCTCTTCTGATTACGACAAAGAGAAGCTGCAAGAGCGCGTTGCCAAGCTGGCAGGCGGTGTTGCTGTTATTCGCGTCGGTGCGGCTACCGAAGTAGAAATGAAAGAGAAGAAAGCTCGTGTTGAAGATGCGCTGCACTCAACCCGCGCTGCAGTAGAAGAAGGCGTTGTACCTGGTGGCGGTACTGCACTGGTTCGCGTCATGGCTAAAGTACAAGGCCTGACTGGCGACAACGAAGACCAGAACCACGGTATCAACATGGCGCTGCGCGCTATGCAGTCTCCGCTGCGTCAGATTGTTACCAACGCCGGTGAAGAAGCCGCTGTTGTTATCAACCGCGTGAAAGATGGTGAAGGCAACTTCGGCTATAACGCGCAAACGGGTGAGTACGGCGACCTGTTCGAAATGGGTGTTCTGGACCCGGCTAAAGTAACCCGTACTGCACTGCAGTCCGCTGGTTCTGTCGCTGGTCTGATGATCACCACTGAGTGCATGATCGCTGACGACCCTGAAGAGAAAGACGCTGCTCCAGACATGGGTGGCATGGGCGGAATGGGTGGCATGGGCGGCATGATGTAGTGCGACGAGAGTCGTATAGGTAGCTTGCCTAGCGGTCTACAGACGAAGTGGTCACTAACATAACGTTAGTGACCACAACCGCGCAAGAAGCATTTTTAATAAACCCGATATTCGGGCTGTCTCAGTCCGGATATCGGGTATTACCTTAGGGTAAATACCCCTTTTCCGGTATGAGTCTGCTCGTACCTTTCGCTTTGGCGATATTCGTACACGCTGAAACATTTCCATTTTTGGGAACGTGATGTAGCGGGGATATTCGTGTCTATTATTTGACTAAGCTGCCTATCCGGTGCGAAGCCGTGTTCTGGATGGTTCCATGTATCTAAACCGTATGTAGCGGTAACGATATAAGCGGAACCTGCTGTGTAGCCAGCAGTAGCCTAGGGGCAGTGCGTCGCCGGTAACGGTGAGGTGCCAAGCGTCCTGACAATGTACTCCCCCTCTTGGGGTTCAATGCGGCCGTGAGGTCCATTGAAGATCCCGCTAGTAGCATGCGGGTGAGAGGCTAGGCTGGATCATATGACCAACGTAAGTGAACTGCTAACAAGCACCGTCAGCCGCAAGGAGCGTAAGCTACTGACACGCTCTGACCAAAAGGTATTGGGTCGGTTATCCCTCTTACATCTGGGGATACGTTACCAACAGACCTACGGTGTACTGGCAGGGTCTAAGTGATCCGTGTCCATGATGCGGAACTCGGAAACCCCGTACTATTGCCCTACCGGGCAGGCAAGCCGTGAGGCGAGCTGTTAATGGTGCGGGTTTAGGAGGCTGGAAAAAGCGAATGCCGCCCTGTAATGGGGCGGATAAGAGGTTAAACGTTCCTCTACCGGAAACGGGGCCTACGTCCAGCTGGTCTTTAATCGCGTGATAGCGCTCTAAAGCGCTCAATCATGCTGATATTACGAAGAGATAGCCGAGCAAGTTAGCGGCCTTATCTCACCCCTGCGGGAGCACATACACTCCCGCAAGGGATCAATGTATCTGTTCTCCGAAGGGCGTCTTATCGGCATTCATTCGGAGGACAGCAAGATGAGTACTGGTTTTAAACAAGTACCTGCGTTCTCCCACCCGCCTGACAGCTGGCACACCATTAACTGGTCTGCCGTCGACAGAAAGGTGAGAGGGCTACAAGTGCGGATCGCGAAGGCGACTCGGGATCAACGTTGGCGCAAGGTGAAAGCTTTGCAACGACTGCTGACCCACTCGCTGGCGGCCAGAGCATCGGCCGTCAGACGTGTTACTGAAAACCGGGGCAAGAAAACGCCCGGTGTTGATGGTGAATTGTGGAGCACTCCACAAGCCAAGTGGTTAGCGTTAGGCAGGCTAAAAAGTAAGGGCTACCGCCCTGCTCCATTACGCCGTGTCTATATTCCCAAACCGGACGGTTCACGCCGCCCACTAGGGATACCGACGATGCGGGATCGGGCCATGCAAGCACTCTATTTGCTGGCGCTCGAACCGGTATCGGAAACGGTGGCTGACCGCAACAGCTATGGTTTTCGTCCATGGCGCTCAACGGCCGATGCGATAGAGCAATGCTTTGTCAATTTGAGCCGTAAGCATTCTGCTGAATGGGTGCTGGAAGGCGATATCAAGGGGTGCTTTGACAATATCAGTCACGACTGGCTGCTGGCTAATGTCCCGATGGACAAGCAAGTGCTCAAGAAGTGGCTGAAAGCGGGATTCATGGAGTCTCACCGTCTGTATCCGACAGAGGCAGGAACGCCCCAGGGCGGGATCATCTCTCCGGTATTAGCCAACCTGGCGCTTGATGGGCTTGAAAAGGTGTTGGAATCCCATTTCGGGAAGAAAAATACCAAAGCAAGCTACAAGACCAAGGTGAACTATGTGCGTTATGCCGACGACTTCATCATTACTGGCATCTCGAAAGAGCTGTTGGAAAATGAAGTACTGCCTGTCGTTTCTGCCTTTATGGCAGAACGTGGGCTTACGTTGTCAGCCAGCAAGACCGTGGTGACGCACATCGCAGAAGGTTTTGATTTTCTCGGGCAGAACCTGCGGAAGTACAACGGCAAGCTGTTGATTAAGCCCAGCCGTAAGAACCTGCAACGACACCTAAAGAAGATCAAGGACATCGTCAGACGCAACTGCATGTCACGACAGGATGTGTTGATTCACCAACTCAACCCGGTACTGCTGGGATGGGCGAATTATCACCGTCACGTCGTGGCCAAGGAAACGTTTGGCTATGTGGACTACCGTGTTTGGAAGCTATTATGGCGTTGGAGTTGTCGACGACACAGTAATCGCCAAAAGCGCTGGGTGAAGAAGAAATATTTTCATTCGGTGAAAAGCGAGAACTGGATTTTCCAAAGTACCTTAATGCCCGGTAAGCCCGTACGGTTGCAGAGCAGCAAGGACATCCCGATTGTGCGACATACCAAGATCAGGGCGGAAGCAAACCCTTATGACCCTAGAGACGAGCAGTATTTCGAGAGCAGGCTGGAGCGCTCTTGGGAAGCGTCAACGAAAGGTCGTAAGAAACTGCAAACGCTATGGAAGCGGCAAGGTAAGCGCTGCCCAATGTGCCGTGGCTTAATCACTTGGGAAACCAAGTGGAACATTCACCACGTGGTGGAACGGCATAAGGGTGGCGGTGACGAGCTGAGTAACTTGGTGTTGTTGCACCCTAACTGTCATCGTCAGTGGCATTCGCAACAGGAGAAAAGGTCACCGGTCTCTCATCTGGGAGGCTTATAAAGGCTTGAGCCGTATGCGGGGAAACTCGCACGTACGGTTCTTAGGGGGCGGCGGTGCAGTAATGCACTGCTGCTACCCGACATGCAACCCTGAGCCCTATCGCTCTGACGTTTAACGTCGCTAAGAACCCCGCCATGGCGGGGTTCTTTTATTTGGTAATGTACCCCCCATCGCTAACGATCGTTAAAATCATGCTACCATCAGCGCCTTTATCCGGCAGCTGTAGGTCTTCATTACCGTGCTCTCCAATATTCGCATCGTACTAGTGCAAACCTTCCACCCAGGCAACATTGGCGCTACCGCTCGCGCGATGAAAACCATGGGCTTATCCGAGCTCTTATTGGTTAATCCGCGCGCATTCCCAGATGACGAAGCAACTCGCATGGCAGCAGGTGCAACAGATGTGCTTGAAAATGCCCGTTGTGTAAGCAGCCTTGAAGAAGCGGTTAGTGATTGCGTACAGGTGGTGGGTGCGAGTGCAAGGCTCCGCAGCCTACCGCTGCCGCATTTCGATGAACCTGATGACATGGCGCAACAGGTGATTGAGAACGCCGCACAAGCGCCGGTTGCACTGGTATTCGGGCGTGAGCGCTCAGGTCTCACCAACGACGAAATACGTTGCTGCACACACCAAGTCAGCATACCTGCCAACCCTGAATACGGTATTTTAAATCTATCACAGGCCGTGCAGATTTTAGCCTATGAAGTACACCGTGCTTGGCGGAAGCGCGATGATAGTCACTTCATGTACCAACGGCCACTTGAAGCCACGCCGCCCAGCCGCGAGCAGTTTGTGCACTTCCAGGAGCATCTTGGACGCCTGATGCAGCAAAGTGGCTTTCTTACCCAGCCCCATGCCCGCACTGAAGAACAGCTTCAGGCGCTGTTCTCCCGCTCTCAGCCTAGCCGCAAGGAGCTCTCCTTACTCCGCGGCCTGCTCAGCGCTTTCGAGACGCACCTACCTGGGCAATAATCATGGTTTTAGTATAAAAAAGGGCAGCTCATGGCTGCCCTTCTTAGTCTGCTTGTTGGTTTGCGCGAAAAAAACTTAAAGCGACATCGCTGCCAACCACCCAAAAGCAATCAGCGGTATATTGTAGTGCAGGAAGGTAGGCACCACGCTGTCCCACATATGATCATGCTGTCCATCAACATTTAGACCTGAAGTTGGCCCCAGCGTGGAATCAGACGCTGGCGAGCCAGCATCGCCCAGTGCAGCCGCGGTACCAACCAGCACAACCGTCGCCATTGGCGAGAAACCGAACTGCACCGCCAGCGGTACAAAAATCGCTGCGATAATGGGAATGGTTGAAAACGATGAGCCAATCCCCAGGGTAATAAACAAGCCTACCAGCAGCATAACAAACGCCGCTAATCCGCGGTTATCACCAAACAGTTCAAACGCACCTGTCACTAACGACTCGATATCCCCTGTCGCCTTCATTACTTCTGCAAAGCCAGCCGCTGAAATCATGATGAAACCGATCAACGCCATCATGCGCATACCGCTGGTAAATAGATCGTCTGCTTCACGCCACTTAAAAATGCCGCCCAGCGAAAGCAGACCAATCCCCACTAGCCCACCAATAATCATAGAGCCGGTATATAGCTGTAAACCTAACGCAGCCACAATAGCCACGCCCGACATCACCAGCCCAAACGTATGAGGTTTTGCAGGCGAGTGACCTTGGTGGGCATTAGTCGCCACTAGATCTTTATTAGTATATTCACGCTGCCCACGGTAGCTGAAAAACAGTGCTACGAGTAAGCCAATGGCCATTCCTCCTACCGGAATAGCCATTGCCATGGGCACCATGCCCCGGGTAATTTCCAAACCCAGTGACTCGCCAGCGCTATTTAAATTTGCCAGCAGAATATCATTCAAAAAGATCGCGCCAAATCCTACAGGTAGCAGCATATACGGAGCGGTTAACCCAAAGGTAAGCGCACACGCCACCGCGCGGCGGTCAAGCTGGAGGCGATTCATTACCACCAACAACGGCGGAATCAGCACCGGGATAAACGCTATATGCACCGGAATGGCGTTTTGTGATGAGATAGCCACCAAGAGCACTGCGACGAGCAAAAACACCTTTACCCGCGCCTGATGTGCCGCAGTCGCTTCTTTTCCCAACATTGTAATCAGGCGATTGGCCAGCATATCTGGAAGCCCTGAACGGGAAATAGCCACCGCAAAGGCCCCAAGCGTGGCATAAGCAAGGGCTACTTGCGCGCCTCCACCAACACCATCATTGAATGCACTGAGCGTTTCATCCAGTGAAAGACCGCCAACCAAGCCCCCAACCAGCGCGCCTACAACCAGTGCAAACACCACGGATACCCGAGCAAGCGAAAGCGCCACCATGACTAGCACAGCAAGAATTACCGCGTTCATTAAGATTCCCAGTTAGATAAGTGAGTGAGCTTACAAAAACTGGGGATTCTATCAGATCAGTGGTTTCTCGGTAGCGGTAATGACAGTAGTCATCACCACAACAATGACAACACTCAACCCTCTTTACGGTCAGTGGCTCAACTAATCTCCCTGGCATCAGGTGGCTGAATTAAAATGCTGCTTGATCCGCCCTATTGAGAAGCGCTAGGCAATCACTGGCGATTACTCGCTCTTCATCGGTTGGAATGACCCAAACGCCCACACGGCTACTCGCTGAAGAGATGCAACAGGCATCACGCTTATTGGCTTTTTCATCAAGTTGCATGCCCAACCACTCACACTGCGCCACAATACGTGCACGCACCGGTGCTGCATGCTCACCAATACCGGCGGTGAATATCAATTGATCAAGCCCGCCCAGCGCGCCAGCTAAACTGGCGATTTCCCGCGCGGCGCGATAGCAGTAAAGCTCAACAGCCTCTTCGGCTTCCGGGGCATCACTTGCAAGCAACTCGCGCATATCGCTACTTATTCCAGAGACACCGAGCAGCCCTGAACGCTTGTATAAAAGCGCTGATACGTCCTCAATACTCATTTTTTCATCACTAATTAAGTAAAGCACTACGCCTGGATCCAAGGCACCAGAGCGAGTCCCCATCGGCAATCCATCAAGCGCAGTAAACCCCATGCTGGAAGCCACACTAATGCCATCACGAATAGCACACATACTGGCACCATTACCCAAATGCGCCACCACCACCCGTGAACGGGGTGCATCATCCGGCAATACATTAGGTAGCGTGCGCTGAATATAATCGTAGGAAAGGCCATGGAAGCCATAACGTATCAACCCCTTGGCCGTCCATTCCCGCGGCAAAGCAAACTGCCGAGCCACCCAGGGCTGATGAGCATGAAACGCGGTATCGAAACATGCGATCTGCGGTACGTCTGGCAGACGCGCCATCAGTAGTTTGATAGGCGCAAGTCCATGGGGCTGATGCAACGGCGCTAAGCTTGAAAATTTTTCCAACTCGATCACGTCGTTAGCGCTTAATCTAGTCGCTTCACAGTAGGTTTGGCCGCCATGAACAACGCGATGCCCAATGGCAACCAGGGTACTTTTATCCTCACGCTGCTCAAGCCATGCCATCAACTTTGTGATGGCCTCTTCATGGTTTATTGCCGGGGTTAGGCCCAGCGCCTCCAGAGTTTGCAAACTATAGCGATGCGGGGGCTGTCCAGGTTCGCGATGCGCTAACGACACGCGACATTGCGACGTTGCCAAGCCCGAAAAATGGCCGCTGTAGGCGACCGTCAACGCCTCCTGAATTCCACCGGCAGCGTCTTCATCAGTGATATGATAAAGCGCAAACTTGACGCTGGAAGAACCACTATTCAGCACCAGTATTTCCTGCATGGTTATGCTCCTGAAGGGTTACTGAGTAGGCTCCGACGCTGATAGTCAGCGAGTAGTAACGCTAATGCACTGGATGCCATGCGCGTCAATGCATCATCCGCGCGGCTTGTCAGCATGATCGGCACCCTAGCGCCGACGACAACGCCCGCCCCCGTGGCATCCGCCAGGTGAGTCAGTTGCTTCATCAACATATTGGCCGCTTCAAGATCTGGCGCGAGTAGGATGTCGGCACGCCCTGCCACTGGCGAAATGATGCCTTTAGTTCTTGCCGCCGCTTCTGAGACGGCATTATCGAAAGCCAGCGGACCATCCAAGGTGCCACCGCTAATCTGGCCGCGCTCAGCCATCTTACACAGGGCCGCCGCATCAATCGTAGACGTGATTTTGGGGTTGACGGTCTCGACAGCAGAAAGGATCGCCACACGGGGATTGTCGTTACCCAATGAGTGAGCTAACTCGATCGCGTTTTGAACAATATCGCGCTTCTCAGCTAGCTTAGGATAGATATTGATTGCCGCATCCGTAATCAACAATGGTCGCGGGTAGGTTGGCACATCAAAGGCCATCACATGACTTAGGCACCGCTCGGTACGCAACCCTGTGTCACGCTTAAGCACTTCATGTAAAAGCTCATCGGTGTGCAGCGCGCCTTTCATCAACGCACCTACGTGGCCTTGACGTGCTAATGCCACCGCTTGTTCAGCAGCCGCGTGGCTGTGGGGAACATCCACCAGTTCGAATGCACTGATATCCACCTCGGCTTTTTCGGCGGCGAGTTGTATTTTCCCTTTGGGCCCAACCAGCACAGGAATAATTAAACCTTGCGCCGCTGATTCAACCGCTCCACAAATAGCACTTTGGTCTACCGGATGAACAACGGCAGTGGGCATTGGCTCCGGATGATCGGCAGCAGTTAAAATCTCATGCAACCTGCCACGCTCGGTTAAACGCACTTTGGGCAGCAACGCGCGAGGCCGTTGGATTTTTTTAATCGGTGCCAATACGCTAGCGTCACCTTCAATAACCGTATCACCGCGTTGATTTTCGCAACGGCAGGCAAAGGTGATCCTATGATGCTGATCGTCTTTTTCAATAGCCCGCACGGAGACCCGCAGAACATCCCCCAGCCTTACGGGGGCCTTAAACTGCAACGACTGGGTAAGATAGACCGTGCCCGGCCCAGGCAGCTGCGTTCCCAGCACAGTGGATATCAGCGCGCCGCCCCACATGCCATGAGCAATGACTTCCTGAAAACGGCTGCTCTTAGCAAAGTCGCTGTCGACGTGTGAAGGATTAATGTCACCTGACATCACAGCAAACAGTTTGATGTCCTCCATGGTCAGGCGTTTTTCTAGGTGGGCTTCATCACCGACCGTTATTTCGTCATAGGTGCGATTTTCAATTAGATCATTAGCGTCATTGGCCGACATCGAGTGACTCCTTTAAACCACGTCCTTAAACTAGGAAACTTCCTTAATCACCCATACGTTAGAAGCGAATATGGTGACCTGCATCTACATAGTGGGTTAAACCCGTCAGTGACGCTCCAGCATCAGAGGCGAGATAAACGACGGCATTGCCGACAGATTAAGAAGTTCGTCGGTATCATCCACACTTAGCTGCCCTAACTTAAGCATTTTTTATGTCGTTTAAGCGTCACTAACAGATACGAATCATTTGTGACACAAGCTTACGACTTTAGTCAAAGCACACTTGTTGCTTTGCAACATACTACCTAGTATGCCGCCCTCAACTTATTACCGACACTGCTAATTCGTCCGACAGTTGATAGCTTCTAAAAAAATCTGACCCGTGAGATAGTTAGTTAACGCGTTAACAAACTACAGAACAAGGGACGTAAAATGGCATTGACGCGACATCGCACACTACTCCTTATCATGCTAGCAAGCGTGGTTATTTCCACTGCTATGGGGCTTCGCCATGGTTTTGGGCTTTTCCTTGAGCCGATGAGCAGCGATTTCGGCTGGGGGCGCGGCGTGTTTGCCTTTGCCCTTGCAGTTCAAAACCTAATTTGGGGGCTCTCTCAGCCTTTCACCGGTGCGCTGGCTGACCGTTTTGGAGCGGCGAGAATTATTGTCGTAGGAGCCATTTTGTATGTGACGGGGCTGTGCTTTATGAGCCTTTCCACCAGCGCATTAGGCATGACTCTAAGCGCTGGATTCCTCATTGGTTTAGGCCTATCCGGCACTACATTTTCAGTAATTTTGGGCGCAGTGGGACGCGCAGTACCCCCCGAAAAACGCAGTATGGCGATGGGCATTGTCAGTGCCGCTGGCTCTTTTGGACAATTCGCGATGTTACCCGGCACACTGGGGCTAATTGAGTGGCTTGGCTGGTCAGCAGCTCTTCTAGCGATGGGCGCCATTGCCGCGCTGATGATTCCCCTGGGGGCGATGTTAAAAGACCGCCCAAGCCCCAGCGCACTGGGCGACTTAAGCTTACGCGACGCGCTCAATGAGGCGGTCGGCCAGAAAGGCTTTTGGCTACTGTGCCTCGGCTTTTTCGTCTGCGGCTTCCAAGTTGTATTTATTGCTGTCCATCTACCTGGGTATTTATTCGATAACGGTCTGGCTATTCAGGTGGGCACCACGGTGTTGGCACTGGTTGGTTTGTTCAACATTGTGGGTACCTACACGGCAGGATGGATGGGAGGAATTTGGTCAAAACCGCGCCTACTTAGCTGGCTATACTTAATTCGCGGCGCGATAATTGCCGCTTTTGTCATATTGCCACTGACCTCTACCAGTGCTTATTTATTTGGTATCGCCATGGGCCTACTATGGCTCTCAACCGTGCCGTTAACCAACGGCATTGTGGCGTCTGTATTTGGTGTTCGCCATTTATCCATGCTGGGCGGCATTGTATTCTTATTTCACCAGCTAGGATCATTTATGGGTGTCTGGCTTGGCGGATATCTTTATGATCTCACTGGCCATTATGACACTGTCTGGAAGATTGCCATTGTGCTCTCACTGGTCGCCGCTGGTCTGCACTGGTTTATTAGCGAAAAACCACTGACACGAAACATCACTCCTCAGGTGGCCTCATGAAACCACTAACAGCGTTTGCACTGTTGATAGCATTAGCAATGCTACTGCTGGGCGGAGTGGTGCTAGCCTGGTGGGGCTGGCACTCTTTAGATGGCTCGCTGCTGCTATTTGGCAGCAGGCTTTGCTGAGAAGCCCCAAATCCTGAGCTGAGTCACGCTGGTCACTATTTTTTTACTTTACACTCGCCGCTTAAAGGCACGCTTACTAGACACCTGCCAATTCATAACAACCATTTATAAGCCCCGGTGAAAATAAACGCTCAATGAATATCGTTACCTCGCTAGCACACCAGCTTAAAGACAGCCTTAGAGACCTATTACCTGTTGTCCTGGTTATGGGCTTTTTTCAGATTGTCGTCATACGCCAGCCGCTACCCGATTCACTCGCCCTTTTAGATCTAGTGCTAGGGCTCGTGTTTGTCGTAATGGGACTGACTTTATTTATCAAAGGCCTCGAACTAGGACTTTTCCCACTAGGCGAAAATCTAGCACGCGCTTTTGTGCAAAAGGGATCGGTATTTTGGCTGCTGCTATTTGCGTTTGCGCTTGGTTTTGGTTCAACCGTTGCTGAGCCGGCACTTATTGCCGTCGCTGCCCGCGCAGGCGAAGTGGTCTCAGAAAGTGGCTTAATTGCGAATACTAGCGATGCCCAGGCTTCTTTCGCTTTTACCCTTCGTATGGTGGTGGCCGTTTCTGTTGGCACTGCAGTCGTTGTCGGTGTATTGAGAATTTTCAAAGGCTGGCCTCTACACCTGATGATTATTGGCGGCTATATCATTGTCTTATTGCTGACACTGGTGGCTCCTAGCGAGTTAATCGGTATTGCTTATGATTCCGGCGGTGTTACCACGTCAACAATTACTGTTCCGCTCGTTACGGCGCTAGGCGTGGGGCTCGCATCGACGATTAAAGGACGAAACCCAATGCTGGATGGCTTTGGCCTTATTGCTTTTGCATCAGTCATGCCCATCATTTTCGTGCTGCTATTCGGCATTTTTGGCCTCAATTTAGTCGCAGGGAGCTCTTGATGAATTTAATCACTACCTTTTGGGACACTCTGCGAGACATTTTGCCCATTGCTGCCATTATTTTTGGCTTTCAGTACATTGTAATTCGCAAACCCATTAAGCGCTTACCGCAAGTATTGGCTGGCTTTTTCATGGTGTGGGTTGGACTGTCGCTATTTCTTGTGGGCCTTGAGCAAGCGCTCTTCCCCATGGGGGAATTAATGGCCACCCAGCTAACTAATTATGATTTTTTGCCTGCTGTTGCAGAGGGAGCTCAACGACACTGGAGTGATTATTACTGGGTATATATATTTGCTTTCGCGATTGGTGCGAGCACGACCATTGCCGAGCCATCGCTTATTGCTGTCTCAATTAAGGCTGGCGAAATTTCAGGCGGAACCATAGACCCATTTATGCTGCGTCTTGCTGTGGCGTTAGGTATGGCATTCGGTATCACTCTTGGTGTATGGCGTATTGTGATGGGTTGGCCACTCCAATGGTTTGTTTTTGCTGCTTACTGTTTAGTGATTATTCAAACCCTGCGCTCACCTAAATCGATAATTCCCCTTGCTTTTGATTCCGGCGGCGTTACAACCTCGACCATTACCGTGCCCATTATTGCAGCACTAGGATTGGGCCTGGCGTCATCAATACCCGGCCGAAGCGCTCTGATGGACGGTTTCGGCATGATTGCTCTCGCCTGCTTGTTTCCCATTATTACGGTGATGGGATATGCACAGATTGCTCAGTGGAAAGATAAACGCAAGCAAACCACTGATAGCCTCTCTTACAGCCAAGCTCCGTCGTCTACTAAAGGAGATAAAAATGCGCTTTAAACTGATTGTAGCGTTAGTTGAGGATGAACTAAGCGACGATATTCTTCAGGCCGCTCGCGATGCCGGCGCTACCGGGGCAACGGTAATCAATAACGCTCGCGGTGAAGGTCTCAAAAAAGCACGGGGTATTTTCGGCATGGAAATTACCGCCCAACGAGATGTGCTGCTTTTTTTAGCTGAAGAGCACATCAGCCGACATATTCTCCAAGCCATCGCTGACGTTGGCGAGTTTGACGAAACATCCGGCACAGGTATTGCGTTTCAGATCGATGTAGAAGATGCCCTAGGCGTAACGCATCAAATCAAATCTCTTTCAGAAACGCTAAATCAGCCCTTAGGCTAAGGAACTTAAAATGTCGAACGTCAAAGCCAATATGACAGAGCGCACAGTAAAAGATGTCATGCATTCTCGCTATGTGACGGCAGATGGATTATTAACGGTTGCGGATGGTATTACCTTAATGCGCCAACACAAAGCCAGCGTTATCATCATCAATCGGCGTACTGAGCTCGACGAGTTAGGCATCGTATTACCCTCTGATATCGCTAAGAAAGTCCTCGCACCTAACCGCCCTGCCGAACGTATCAATCTGTATGAAATTATGAGCAAACCTGTTGTTAGCATTCGCACCGAGATGAACGTCCGCTACTGCGCTCGGCTTTTTGATCAATTTGGCCTATCACTCGCGCCCGTTATTGATGCAAACCAACAAGTATTAGGCATCGTTGATTACCACCAAATGGTACTAGGATGGCTGACTAACTCTTGATGTGGCCAATCCCACGATGACACCATAAACGTATTAATACGCCGTGCCTGGGTGGAAACAACAGAGTCAGGAAAAAGCAGCAAGACGCTACTAGCACAATGATTAGCCAACCATACTGCTTGGCCATTATTTCTTTCTCCTGTGCTAGGATCCCAATAAGTACAGCTGTAGCTCAACAAAAAAGCTTTATGCAAACAGTTTAGCCATGGCTAACAATTATCTAAAAAAATGCGCTACCATCACTAATTAACGTTTCCACTAACCTTGATAAATTTTGCCAATGAGTGAATACCAACAGCAACACTCTCCTACCGCATACGGCCAAGATGGAGATGCGCTACCGCCAGTGGAACAGCATGCGCAGCAGTATGAGACGGTGCGTAATGCCCACGAAACGGAACTGATCGAAGATTATGTCGAGTTAATTGGCGACTTATTACGCCACCGTGGAGAAGCGCGCGCAGCCGATATCGCTACTCGAATGGCCGTTAGCCAAGCGACCGTCTCTAAAATGATTCGCCGCCTGAATGAGCTGGGCCTAGTGACAAGCAAGCCCTATCGCTCGCTCTTCTTGACCGAAGAAGGCCAAAAAATGGCCGAAATTTCCCGGACGCGTCACGATGTAGTGCTGCATTTCTTGCGTGCCCTTGGGGTCGATGACAGTACAGCGCGTATTGATGCAGAGGGCATGGAGCATCATGTTAGTGATAAAACACTCACGATCATGCAGCGCTTCACCGAGCAACAGCGAACATAATTACGCTACTGAATTCACTTGATGGGTACAGCTGAGAGGCGATTCACTTGGGCTATTCGCCCGTTCCAGATCATCTCAATATGAGTGGTCTGGATAATATCCAGGATGAACTGCGGCGTCATTAACGCCCAGCAAGTGGCTCCTGGTTGCCGAACAGAATGGTAACGCAAACCGGTACGTTGCTCTTTGCGAAGCTCTCTGCCTAACGTGCGCGCTGCTCGATAATCGTCGGCATCATAAATGGCATGGGATGGCTGAAGCGCCAAGCCATCACGACAGGCTTTTTCATTAAATAGGCACTTAAGCCCACGGAAGATAAACCGTTCAAAATGTAACGATGGTACGTTTTTCCAATAGATTTCCTGATGGTGCCTCACTTCACTGATTGCCGTTGGTTGTGCATCCGCAATGTAAAGCACACCAAAGCTGCCGTCGCTAAAGCGAGAACCCTCCGGATTAACGTGGGTAAAAGGTGCTGTCGCATAAGAGCATCCTCGGATACCAAAGGGAATCTGGTTGTGAGGAATGAGTCCCAAATCACCAGCCTCGTTACGCAGCCTTGGGTTCGTCAGCGCCTGCAGGGCATAAAGCGCTTCAAACTCATCGAGGCTCGCAACATCGTCAAACAGCCCAATGGGAGGAAATTTACTGTTGACTAAGCGATACCCCACTACCTCTTTCGATTGACAAAGGGGCAGCGAACCTTCGCTTATTCCCGCCGAATCTACCACTGAGCACCTCGCAAGCTATCAATACGCTTGAAGGTTTCATAAAGTGCTGCGAAATCTCCAGTACCGATCACTTCAAGCGGCGTACGCCCGTTAAAGTAAGGATTGTGATTTGCCATAGAGACGAACCCGTAAACATTATCAGGGTTTTCAAACAGCATTCGCAGTGCCGCATGAATATTGAGCAAATAACTGATTCGTGCCAATTGATCACTGTCTAACTTGATCTCAGCTAAATCTCCCCGCCGCGCGCGGGCATAGCTGCTGTGGGAGACGCGTAGAATAGATTCGCCCTGCTCACCTGTCGCCCGCCATTTATCCAAAATACGCACAGCGGCTTTCAAACCAGCCGCAGCGGCGGCCTTGTCCTGAATAACATTGCTGGCTGTTTGCATAAGCACCTCGTACCCTGTCTGCATCCACCTATCCATAGATACTAAATCAAAAGATTTGTGTCTGCAAAGACTGTGCCTGTCAATACCGTATCTACAAATACAACTTGATTCATAAGACTATCCACCTCAAAGCGTAGCCTTAGACTTATCAGGCACCTACGGATGAAGACGATAGTCTGCTGCTCTCTAAAAAAACATTAAGTAAAAAAAATGCCTCGCCGAATATTTTCTTAATATTCGGCGAGGCATTTATAAAAACAATACTCGACTACCGCTTATCTATTACCATCCACTATTCACCAATCACCAATCACCAATCACCAATCACCAATCACCAATCACATAACTTCAAGCTAAGATCTTTCTGGCTTAGCCAGGCCGAGGAGTAACGCCAACCTGTACGTTGCTGAATAAGATTTAAAATAATAACACAACAGATAAGCTAAAAATCTCTCTGAAAAAGTCAACTCTTTTTCTAAAAACAACTTTAGCGCTTTTATTGGGGGGAAATAGCCTTTAGCTAAAATTATAATGAAACTCCTCTTCGAATTCTTTTTCATTTTATTCAACTGTCCTCCCATCACTCGCCTTCGTTTTTTAAGAATATCCTTTACATTTGAGCGTGCTGGATGGTTAACAATAACCTCCTGGGCGTATTCAACAGGAATCCCTTTTTCGCTCGCACGCACTCCCCATTCATTGTCACCACCAGACATGAGGTTATCGTTAAAATATCCAACTATTTCAAAGTTTTTTGACCACGTCATCATATTAGCAGTCACCGCTCCTCCCCGCTGAGCATAGCGTTCTTGATCAAATCCAAAGGCCTTTTCATAAATTTCAACAAGCGTCAGTTTTTCAGATTTGAAGAAAAGCTCTACTTTACCAGCAACGCGTTCTGCACCTTTATCGAGTCGATTAATAGCTGTCTCCAGCCAATAAGGATCTGGGATACAATCAGAATCAGTAAACGCAACTATTTCACCTCGAGAAATCTTTAATGCGGCATTTCTTGCTGCATATGAGCCTGGTTTCGCTTCTTTGATCATGGTGAAGTTGTTGGGTAAGTAAAAGTCCGCTGGCGGAGAATCATCAGAGGCATTATTGACAATAATGACTTCAAAATTGTCTTGAGCAATCGACTGGTTCTCTAATGCAACAACACACTTTTTTAGACGTGACCAGTCATAATACGTCGGTATAATCACAGAAACCCTTGGAAAACCAACTCGAGCGCCAACATTGGCATCGTCACTTACCTGCCTGCTTTTTATACCTTTTTCATAAAATGACATGTCGCATCCCCATAAAATCATTGAGAAGCTGGCTTTATTCTCTATTCAAACTACGTACTCATTTTGTAGTTACATTCATTCAGGCATGGCTGGTTACTTCGAGGCGACAGCTGTTACGCAGATGAGAGGTGACGCGTTCACACTCTCTGCCATCGTTCATAGCGGCATGGCGAGCTACAAAAGTTGCTAAGCGCTGGTGATGGACCTTTTTAGTCAAGGAGTCCCAGGCTTCAGGTAAATGCTCCCAAGATTCGATTACCGGACCTGGCGCATCAGCAAGATAATCTCCATAAACTCCTACATCGAGGTTGAGATAATCATCCAGGTCAGGTGCCATCAAAATGATGGGGCGATTCAAACAAGCATAGTCGAACATCAAACTCGAGTAGTCCGTGATAAGTACATCCACGGCCGGAAATAAAGCATTTACATCTGGAAATATACTGACAGGCGCTTCACGAATACTCGCATTCCCCTCCATTAACGCTTGTACACCGCTCATTTTCAACGAGGTGTGCCCGCGGATGAGTAATAGTACTCGATGCTTTTCAAGCCATGGTAGTAATGCTTCTAGGCGTTCTCCTTGAGACACATCAAGCCCCCCTTTGCCTTGCATTCTAAGGGTCGGGGCATATAGCACCACCTTGTCGTACGCCAATATATCGATGCCAGCCTGTTGCAATAATGTTGACGCATTTTCTTGGAAAGCATTCCAGCGAGGATAGCCAAGGGCAGTGTAAGCGTTCATCCTACGACGTAGTTGACCTACTTCACGTCAC
>NZ_JABUZD010000068.1:0-5920 GCF_014897875.1 Halomonas sp. 3A7M | reverse complement strand
TAAATCGAGTTATCCGTTGCCAGCACCGTGCGGTTGGCATAGTCAGGGGCAATCTCGCCTTCGAAGCCACGAGCGCGCAAGGCGTCGAGAAACGCAACATAGCCACTTCGCACTGCCACTTCGCTGACCATTGCGATCATGCTTTGAGCGTCTCCAGCGCCTGCTCGATGAGCCCTAGCCCTTCTGCCATGACGTCTGGTTCAGTGGTCAATGGCGGCAATAAGCGTAAGACATTACGCTTGCGGCCACTGGGCATTAGCAAAACGCCAGCATCACGCCCCGCAGCCAATAGGTTAGCTAAGTGCTCTCCCCCCGTAGCATTGTCGGTATCTTCAAAGACGATACCGCGCATCGCGCCAACACCGGTCATGGCTCCTAGCATGGGAAAACGCTCGCTTGCTTTCCAGCGCTGGTAAGCACTCACAATCGCCGCTTCTTGGGCATTACCCCATGCGCTTAGCGCCTCGTCTTGCATGATATCCATCACTGCCAATGCAGCTGCACACGCGACCGCATTGCCTGAATAGGTACCTCCCAACGCGCCTTTGGGTAAAGCATCCATTAACTCTTTACGCCCTACCAAGGCGGCCAGAGGAAGACCTGAGGCAATGCTTTTTCCTAACAGAAGCAGGTCAGGCTCGATGCCGAGGTGACTGAAGCCAAAGCGTTTACCGGTTCGTCCGAAGCCTGATTGGATTTCGTCACAAATCAATAAAATACCGTGCTGATCGCAGATTTCCCGCAGCGCTTTCGCAAACTGGGGGCAAAGTAAGCGAAAACCACCTTCCCCTTGAATGGGTTCAACGACGACGCACGCCACTTCACTGGGGGCAATTTCTACGTCAAATACACGCTCTAGGGCCGCTAGCGACTGCTCGGCGGATATCCCACTATCCTGGCTGGGGAACGGCAGGTGATAAACCGGGCCAGGTAGCGCGCCTAAACCGGCTTTATAGGGCTTAACTTTGCCGTTCAAATTGAGTGCGGCCAAGGTGCGGCCATGGAAAGCATCGTCAAAGGCAATCACGCCCTGGCGACCCGTGACACCACGGGCCACTTTCAGAGCATTTTCAGTCGCTTCCGCACCACTGTTCGTCAACATACATCCCAGCGGATAAGAAACCGGCACAAACTGGTCAAGTCGCTCTACGACAGAGAGGTAGCCACGGTGCGGCAAGGCATTAAACGCTGAATGCATGAGGGTATCGACCTGAGCCTTGACGGCCTCGACCACCGCTGGATGGCCATGCCCCAGGTTAAGCACACCAATACCGCCAATAAAGTCGATATAGCGCCGCCCTGATTCGTCCCACACCTCTGCATTACGCCCTTTAGTAATGCAAACGGGGTGGAGGATGCCTAATGCACTGCTGACGTTGGGAAGGTCCATCGTCGTAAACGCTCCTGAAATTACCAAGTGTTCGCTTATCAAACAGGTTCAAGTAGCAGATCACAAACGAAAAAAAACGCTAAATGTATGCCCAATAGGAATGCATAGAAAATAGCCGATTGATTTAAAAGCGGGAACGGTCGCCGCCTAGCACAGGCACGCGTTGCTGGCACCTATGACACTAAAAATATTAAAAAAATTTAAAAGGAAAGCAGCGTGCCGGGCGTACTGACATAAATCGCAAACCATTGATTATGAAAAGTATTTATTAATGCTGAATCGCATGACAAAATGGAATGCGTACGCAACTTAATTTCTTTTGTCTGTCGGGCGGCATACGTGAACAATAGCCAGCTACTTTTTCGCGCTCTTTTCGCTGACCGATCCCCAGACGGTCGGCTTGCGAGAATTGCTAAGCAGAATTTTATTATAAATAATTTAATTAGCAGGAGTTAACATGAAAAACATTACCTCTAAAGTGCTTTCATCAAAAGTGCTATCACCAAAAGTGCTATGCGGCGTTGGCGCGACTCTTCTGTTGGCGGGTTGTGGTGGCGACAGCAAACCTAATATTGCTATTGGCCCTCCTGCCAGCACCACTCAAGGCGTTTCCCAACTACTTTTTGATGCCTACGGTATTGGTAGCGATAAGTACAATACCTATCAAGAAGGCTTTGGCGCTGCACTCGATGGTGTGCAAGATGGCAACATCGATATTTCTATCGGTATTCTTGGTTTACCTTCTGGCAGCATCGAGAACTTACAAGCCTCAAGTGGTGATGCACGCCTAATTAGCTTAAGCGATGACGCTATTGACTATATTGAAGAGAACAGTGCCTATAAGCGCTTTACGATTCCCGCTAATAGTTATGCGTTCCAAAACGAAGATGTAAATACTATTACGGCTTATGCCATTTTAGTTGGCAACACAAATACTATTGATGAAGAGCTGGGTTATGAATTAGCGCGTTTAATGCATGAACATGCTGAAGAAAACACGCACTCTCAATCTGCGTTCATTACCCTTGAAAATGCGCTCAATGGTTCGGAAGGCCTCCCCATTCACCCCGGTGCTAAAAAATATTACGAAGAGCAAGGCCTCACCGTAAATAACCCGGTTGCGGAGCTTGGCGAAACTGAAGCCAAAGAAGAGTTTATTTTAGGTACCGGTAGCCAAGGCGGCACTTACTACCCACTCGGCGGTGAGATGGCCACCATTTGGAACCGTTACCTGGAAAACTATAACTTCACCAATATTGAAACTGGCGCTTCAATCGAAAACTTAGTGAGCATTCGTGATAACGGTATGGATCTCGGGATGACCGTACACGCACCGGCACAAGATGCCGTTGCCGGACGCGGAGAGTTCGAAAGTGGCGCGATTGATAACGTCGCCTTTATCGGGCACATCTACCCTGAAGTCATTCAGATTATCACCCGTGAACGCTCCAATATTGACAGCCTAAGTGATCTAACTGATTGATGTTCCCTTTTCGCCGCTGGCTAAGCCAGCGGCGTTATATGTATGAGGTTTAATCGTGGATAAAAAAAAACTCCTGACGAAGCGGCGCTTTTAGAAAAGTATGATCGTGAGTCACAAGTACGCTCTGCACTACAGCTAGGCAAGTGGGGCTGGATAATCACCCTAATGGGTGTATCACTGACGTGCTTTCATCTCTATACCGGTTATTTTGGTACGCTACCGTCACAGCAGCAAGGCGCTGTCCACTTAGGGCTTGCCTTGGGGATGATCTTTATCTTATTCCCTGCAACGCGCGGTGCGGGCAGGCGTAATGGCGTGCCGTGGTACGACGTAATACTCGCCTTCGTAGCCACTTTTGCCGCCTACTATAAAATCCTGTTTTATGAAGAAGTCCTGCGTGCAAGGGTTACGGGCTATTCAGCCGTTGACCTAACGATTGCCGCACTCGGTGTGCTGTTTGTACTAGAAGCAACTCGCCGTACTGTAGGAATGCCAATTGTTGTCATGGCCACGTTGGCAATTCTCTATGCGCTGTTTGGCAACTTGATCCCCAGTCCTTTGCTTTCTCATCCTGGCTTCTCTCTTGAGCAGGTGTCTCCCTACTTATGGTTTAGGGAAAGCGGCGTTTTTGGTACGCCCCTGCAAATATCGGCGCGCTTTATCTTCTTGTTCTTGTTTTTTGGCGTTGTTCTGATGCATACCGGCGTCGGCCGATTCTTTAATGACTTAGCCTTTGCGTTAACCGGGCGCTTTACGGGTGGTGCCGGTAAAGCCGCCGTTATAGCAAGTTCGCTGCAGGGTATGATTTCGGGAAGCTCTATCGGCAACACCGTGGCTTCTGGCTCTTTCACTATTCCTATGATGAAAAATGCCCGTTTCAAGCCCGAAGTAGCAGGAGCTGTCGAAGCGTCAGCCTCTACCGGCGGGCAGATTATGCCGCCTTTAATGGGGGCTGCGGCTTTCATTATGGTGGAGTATGTGGGCGTCTCTTACCGTGAAATCATGTTCTCGGCGCTGATTCCCGCCATTCTCTATTTTGCGGGTATTTTTATCGGGGTGCATTTCGAAGCCAAACGTCATCGCATTCTCGGCCTCCCCAAAGATCAATTGCCCAGCAAAAGTAAGCTGATACTGTCCAAAGGCTACATGTTGCTGCCTTTGCTCGTCATTATTACGACTATTAGCATTGGCTTTACCGCGCAGCGCGCAGCACTTCTGGGTATCGCATGTGCATTTGCTGTCAGTTTGGCCCGCAAAGAAACACGCCCTTCGCTAAAAGATATATTGGTTATTTTTGAGAAAGGGGCGCGCGTGGCACTGCCAGTCATCGCAGCGGTCGCTTGCGCAGGCATTATCGCTGGCGTGGTAGGCATGACAGGCATGGGGTCAAAATTTGCTGCTGGCATTATTAGCTTAGCGGATGGCGTTTTGATACTTGCGCTGTTGTTCACGATGATTGCCTGTATTGTCTTGGGCATGGGATTACCCACAACAGCAAACTATGTGGTTACTGCTACGATTGCCGCACCAGCACTGATTAATGAGTTCGGCCTTCCGCCAATGGCAGTGCATTTGTTTGTCTTTTATTTCGGCATCATCGCCGATATTACGCCTCCCGTGTGTTTAGCCGCGTTTGCGGGTGCAGGCATTGCACAAGCCAACCCCATGAAGACCGGCTTTACGGCGGTTAAATTGGCGATTGGTGCGTTTATTATTCCTTATGCCTTCATTTATAATCCTATGCTGGTATTAGTCGAACCGACGCTGTTGGGACTGTTAAGCGCACTGTTCTTTTCACTCGTAGGGATTATGGGCGTCAGTAGCGCACTACTCGGTTACTTTGTACGTGATTCCTTCTTCGGGGAGCGTCTGGTACTGTTAGTCGCAGGGCTTGCCATGGTGGTTCCCGAGTTGCTAACCAGCGGCTTAGGCTTGCTTGCCATGGTGACAGTGGGCTGGCTTCAATCGCGCCGACCTGATAAATCCCAGGAGGCTGCAACGCTCGCCCAATGAGCCACTATAAAAACCTAGCTTCCCCCCGGCGCTTAGGCGCCGGGGCGGCTTTCAGGTCATCAGGAGCGCCAGGTTTGGCATCACGCAATCTTCCTTCTACGGCGGCTATGCAATGCTTTGAAGCAGCCGCACGCCATATGAGTTTTACTCGAGCAGCAGATGAGCTAAACCTCACCCAAAGTGCTGTCAGCAAACAAGTCGCGCACCTTGAGGCCACCTTGCAACACAAGCTATTTCGTCGCGTGCGACGCAGCCTGCTGCTAACCCCAGAAGGGGCCATTTTTTTAAGTGACGTACGCAAAGTGCTCACTCAAATTGAGATGTCGACGCAAGCGATAATGACCTACAGCGGTAATAGCGAGGTTCTTAAAATCGCCACCTTACCTAGCTTTGGTAGCCGCTGGCTGGCCAATAAGTTGCCCTCCTTTCTAGCCGCCAATCCAGGCATTAGTTTGGAGTTTCATGACCGCGTAAAAGATTTCGATCTTGAGCAGCAAGATATCGATATTGCTCTGTTTTATGGCCATGGCAGTTGGCCAAGCCTTGCTTGCCATAAGCTTATTGATGAGGATATGGTCGCGGTTGCTTCCCCAGAGTTGCTCGCTCGGCACCCCATTCAGTCAGTGGATGACTTAACACAACTGCCGCTGCTGCATCTCTCAACACGCCCTGACGCATGGCATCATTGGTTTGCAAACCAAGAGATCATTACTGACCGTAGCTATCATGGCACCCGCTTCGAGACCTTTCCTATGCTGGTGCGAACGGCAATGGCAGGCGGTGGGGTCGCCCTGGTTCCTCACTTTACCGTCGATGAAGAATTGGAAGGTGGCCGACTGGCCGTTGCTTGGCCATATCGGTTGCTCAGTGAGAGTGCTTATTACCTTGTTTACCCTGAACACTTAGGGGAACTCGCCAAAGTGCGACGCTTTGTAGAGCATATTACCCAGTTTAGTGATTGATACTGACACAATACTACGCACTGCTATGTTATACCTGAATCCGTGAAGCTGGCGCCGATACTTTCCCTATCA